>NZ_JBILJQ010000122.1:0-8281 GCF_044377145.1 Aquimonas sp. | reverse complement strand
AGCACCGACCTTGATGACGGCGACGCCGCCGGCCAGCTTGGCCACGCGCTCCTGCAGCTTCTCGCGGTCGTAGTCGGAGGAGGTCTCCTCGATCTGCGCCTTGATCTGCTTGATGCGGGCCTGGATGGCGTCGGCATCGCCGGCGCCGTCGCCGTCACCGGCGCCGTCGATGATCGTGCTGTTCTCCTTCGAGATCACGATCTTCTTGGCGCGGCCGAGATCATTGATGGTCGCCTTCTCAAGCTGCAGGCCGACATTGTCGAAGGCATGCACGCACGTCCACTTTGCCGGGCATGCCGCCGCGCATGGCGCAAACTCCGGACTCGCCGGCCATACGCCGGTTGCCCCGCTCCGGCAGCCACCTTTTGATGCGGCCCAAAAACCAGAAAGGGCGACCAGTGGCCGCCCTCTCCGTGGCTCAAAGCGAACGGGTGGCGCGGTGATCGCGCCACCCGATCAAGCCGCTCGCGATCAGTCGCGACGGCCCGCGCTGATCGACAGCAGGCCGAGGCCCATTGCGCCGAGGATCAGCAGCCACAGGCCGCCCTGGCCCAGGGTCGGAACCGAAACCACTGCTCCACTGACGACCACACCCAGCGGATAGACGAACGGACCACCGGCGGTGTTGGAGGTACAGGTCAAGGTCCCGGTAAAGGTTCCGACGGTCGTGCCCGTGTAGCTGACCGTCACCGAGCCCGGAACGCCGGTGGCGAGGTTCAGCGGGTTAGGCGCCACGCTGAAGCCTGCCCCGGTCGTGGTGCAGCTCAGGACAGACGCGTTGCCGGTCGAGGTGAAACTCAGGCTTCTGCTCGAGCCGGTGCTGGGCAGCGAGAAGACGGGCAGGTTGATCGTCGTCCCCGACACGGTGCCCGGGCTGACGCCTGCGAGGGCGGCCGGACAGGTGACAACCGCCGTGGCATTGGCAGGGTTGGGGCCGGGGGTGGCCGTCTGCGTGCAGGTCAGCGTGGCCTGAGTGGCAGCAGCCTGCGGGGCACAAGTCAGGCCGATCGCCGCGGGTGCAGCATTCGTGAGTGTCTGGCTCGCGTTGCTGGCAATGGCGAAATTGCTCGGCGCCGTCGCCGGAATGCTGCAGGAGAACACCGTGCTGCCGGCCCCCTGGGCTGGCGTGGTGATCGTCGGCGTGACCGAGCCCGTGCCGGCGGTCAGTGTGGTTGGCGCCACCGCGCCGACCGGCGCGACATTAGTCACGACTGCCGCCGGGCAAGTCAGCGCCCAGGTCCGCGTGAACGGCGAGCCAGCCACCGTCGGGGTCGCAGTTTCGGTACACGACAGCGAGGCCGTTGCGGCCGAAGCACCGCGCGTGCAGCTCAGGCTGATCGCACCAGACGTTGTCGCCGTGTTGAACACTCCATTCGCCGGGGTGGTGGTGACTGCGCCGAAAGACGCAGCACCCGCGCCTGTGATCGAACAACCTGTCACTGCCGACTGGCCCGTACCCACGGCACCGGCGGAGCTGATCGCAATCGAGGAATTGGCTGCACCTGCCGGACCGGCCGGGAAGCTCACCCCTGCTGCCGTGGTCGGGCTGTAGGTGAGTGTAGGCGCAGTATTCACCGGACCGCCGGTGTTTCCCGCCAGGATTTGGGTGCCATCGTTCTGGTAGCAGTACTGGACAATGGTGGCTGGGAAACCGCTGGTCGCCGTGGTGTTGAGCCGCATCCAGCCAAAGTTGATGGCTGACGTGGCTTCGTTGAAAAAACGAACGCCGAGAAGTTTGTCACCCGTGGTGCCGGTCAGGTTGACAAAGTTGGCGGCACCGCCGCTGCCGGATGATACAGAGTAGGTTTGACCCGGTCCGATCGGATCGCCGGCGTTCAATACGCTATACACCGTGCCGGCGGCTACCCCACCAAAAGAATTGGCAGGAGTGGTTGGCCAGAACAAGAAAAGTGACGCAGGTGTGCCGGTCTGGTACGCGTTGAGATCCCAACCGGCGGTGCCGCCACCAGCGGTGCCCGTGGCGCCTGTGACCAGGTTGAGGTACACGCCATCGATATTTGCCGGGATTGAGAGGTTTGCGGCCGGTCCGCACACCACGGCGGCGTATGCAGAACTGGTTAGGCTGGCCAAGGCAAGCCCTGCAAGCAACGCAGCTTTACTTGAGTATTTCTTGTACATACACACCCTCGTGTTGTGCGGGTAACGTTGGCCCGATCGGCGGCGAAAAAGTGGAACGCTCGCTCAGCAAGCATGCACTACAGACAGTTCAGGTCAAGGGTTTGCGACTCTCTGGCGGTGTCGATCGGGCCGGATAGCGCCCGTGACATTGATTCACATGGGGTATGGATGGGTGCTACCCGGATCGCTGCTGCGTTCCCCCAATGCACGCAGGCCTGATGGGCAAGGAACCGAGCTGGAAGGATGGGACCAGGTCCATGGGTATCCCAGCCTGGCGGTCATGGCGTCTGTGCTGCATGGCCTTGCTGGCATGGGCTCGAGCGCTGCTGGCCGTCAGTTCGCTTGCTGCCACGCGCCGTGCTTCGCCAAGCGGGCGAGGGTGGCTGCGAATGGCGATGGGTCCCCTGACGCTGGCGAGGATCTGTATCGCACCGCAACAGTGGGCGCAAACACTCACATCGATTCCAAACACGCGCTTGAGACGTCGCGCCCAGGCCATCAAGCGGCGCTTCTCCGCGGGGTCGGCGGCTCGCCGTTCGCGCTGACGTCAATCGGCGGTGCATGGGTCGCAGGCCGAGCGCCCCGCCTCGGCGCGGACCGTTCACGGCAGCTCACGAAAAAGCCCCGCATCGCTGCGGGGCTTTTGCTTTTGGATCCTTCCGAAGCGACGGCGACCGCCACCGGCTGCCGTGCGTCATGCATCGAGTCGCAGGACTTGGAAGTCCATACCGCCCATGCCGCCGCCGTGACCGTGGTCACCGCCGCCCGGAGCGTCCTTCTTCGGCAGCTCGGCGACCATGGCTTCGGTGGTGATCAGCAGGCCGGCGTTGGCGCGAAGCGCCTGGTAGCCGCGAAGCGGCCCAACGAGGCTGCGTCCTGCAGCGCCGTGTCAGACCTTGGTCGGGTCCAGGATGCCCATCGCGACCATGTCACCAACCGAGCGAATCGCGCAGCGATGAAGCGAAGGCGTAGCCCGCGGAGCGGGCGTTGTCGCGCAGCGGGGCCTCCATGGCGCGCATGGCGATCGCGATGCCGTGGTTCTGCTCTTCGTTGATGCCGCGCAGATCGCGGATCGCGGTCAGCGCGCGGATCAGCGCCACGCCGCCGCCGGGGACCACGCCTTCTTCCACTGCCGCACGGGTGGCGTGCAGGGCGTCTTCAACGCGGGCCTTCTTCTCTTTCATTTCGATCTCGGTGGCAGCACCGACCTTGATGACGGCGACGCCGCCGGCCAGCTTGGCCACGCGCTCCTGCGGCATCTCGTTGCCGTAGTCGGAGGAGGTCTTCTCGATCTGCGCCTTGATCTGCTTGATGCGGGCCTGGATGCCTTTGCCGTCAACAGCGCCGTCGACGATCGTGCTGTTCTCGTTGGAGATACCGGGCTGGCGACCGCCGCAAGGGTGAAACAGGGTCAGCGGACATTCTTCGGGGGCAGTAGCCGCAATCGCCCGCGGGCTCTGGGAGACGTACGCTGGCTCCCGTTTTCGTCAAACGCTCCGACCATCGGGCTTGGCCTTGCGTGGCCTGCGTCGCGGGGTCGCGCCGTCCTGCGGATCACGCCAGACCATGTAGACATTGGCTCGGGCGTAGTGCGAATCGGGCTTGATTGAGGGCTGCCGTTCGAACCCGAGGCTCTCGTACAGCCGCAGGGCCGGAATGAGCTTGCTGTTGGTCTCGAGGAACAGTCTCTGGCCGCCGCGGCGGCGGAACTCCGCAATGGCCGCCTCCAGCAGCGCGCGGCCGATACCCAGCCCCTGGCGCGACTCGTCCACGGCCATCTTGGTGAGTTCGTAGGTTTTGGCCGCATCCGGCAGCAGCGCGCAGGTGCCCACTACGTCCTCGCCGAGCATCGCGAACAGGATGCTGCCGCCGCGGGCGAGGATCTCCGGCTCCGGGTTGGACAGCACGCGATGGTCGATTTCCTCGACATAGAAGTATCGACGCAGCCAGGCCTCGTTGAGCCGAAGGAAGTGCGGCGCGAGCGCGGGCGCGTAGGGCACGATCCGCAGGGCGTCGCGGGCCGCTCCGGCGCCGCGTGCGATCACTTCATCGGCGAGCGTCGGCGTGATCACCTTCTCGAACGTCGTCAGCGCATGTAGCAGGTCGATGCCATGCGCGTGGCAGTGCGCGGCGTAGACGTCCTCAATGGCGCGCCAGTACGGCTTCGCCCTGCGCAGTTCAGCCTGCGCCTTCGGAGTGATCGACAGCCGGCGCACGCGTCCGTCCGTGGGGTCGGCTTCAACCGCAAGCCAATCCAAGGCAAGCAGCCGCTGCGCGAGTTGACTCACGGCGGAATGCGTTTGGCCGACGGCCTGGGCAATCTCTCCCACCGTCAGCGCCCCACGGTCGTTGAGGATCCGCAACACCGGCAGCCAACGCGCCTGAAGCTGCAAACCCAGCGCCCGGTACACGTCGTCCGCGACGGCATACACCCGCTCGCTGACGGCACGAAGTCGGCTACCCAGGGCGACCAGGCCCAGGCGAGAGATGTACTCCATGACGGTCTTCCAGTCGTTGTGTAAGGCGTAACATATCTGCCGGAGCAATCGCTCGCAACGCCCCAGCACACAACGCCGAACGCGATCCAAGGGCGCGCCGACGGTCCGAGGTGCGACAAAGTGTCGGCTGACCGATGCAAGTGATCTGCTCGGCACAACTGGATGCGCGCGCCAGGGGCTTCCACTGAGCTTTGCCGCCAGCGAAGACCGGCGGATGCCGCTGGGCATCCGCCGGCCCCGAGCTCGCTCAGCGCACCCCGGACTCGAAACCATCGGCGAAGATGGCCGCAGGGAACTCCGAGACCACGCTGCGGTAGACGCTGCGGCCGTGGGTGAAGGCGAACAGTTCCAGCGCGCCGCTCGTGGGATTGCGCTGCAGCGCAAGTTCCTCAACCACCGTGTTGGCTGCGCCGGTGTTCTCGCGCAGCCAGTTCACGCCGCCGTCGATGGTCACGAACACCCCTACGTCGGTGCCGACAAAGATGCGGTCGCCGTTGGGCCAGTTGGGATCGATCACTGCCGTATGCACGGGCACGTTCGGGATTCGCGATGAACCCGAACCGTTGATGCCCGTCCAGGTCTGGCCGCCATCACGGCTGCGCCATACGTGGGCTGCCGCGGTCGGGTTGGAGAGCGGGTTGAACGTGGCATAGACAGCAATCACCGTGCGCTGGTCCGCCGGCAGCCCCGCCTCGCCAGCGTTGAAGGCGATGTCGGCGACGAAGCCGGCGCGCGGACGCGTTGCTGTCCAGGCAGTGGTTCCGGTGGCGCTGCCCGCGTCGGTGTTGCGCAGAATCTGGCCCTGGTTGGTGCCAACCACGACCAGGTTCGGATCGCCCGGGGCGATCCCCTGTGCGCTGTGCCTGTGGTTTGTATTGAAGGGCGCGGCGGTCGAAAGGGTGGTACTGGCGGCCACCCAACTGGCAGCGCCATCGGTGGTGCGCCACAGGCGGCGGCCGCTTGTCCACAGGGTGTCAGGCGCGTTCGGATCCATCTCGAAGGGGTTGATGAACAGGCCCGCATCGTTGATGCCCGCAGTAGCGCCGGCAAAGGTCGCGCCGCCGTCGGTTGATTTCCGGATCGAGATGTCCGTGTTCGCCGCATACAGCACGTTGGGATTGGCCGGAGACACCGCGACGTAGGCGCCGTCGCCGCCGAGGAGTTCGCCCCACTGATTCGGACCCGTGGGCAGCTGGCGGCGCAGCGTGCCATTGTCCTGCGTGCCACCAATGAAGCCGGCGGAATCCGGGTACACGGTTCCGTGGTAGAACTGGGTGACCGAATAGCCGTTGTTGAGCGACAGCCAGGTCACCTCGGGCAGATTGGTCTGGCCGCAGATCGAGTTCGCGCCGGCCTCGCTGGCGTCGGTGCCGACCGCCGCGTTGGCATTGTCCGTGCGCTGGATTCCGCCGTCGTGGGCGATGTACATCGTGCGGTTGCCGACGCCGTCGTACTCGGGGTGGAAGGCGATCACATGTTGGTCGGCGTGAGCGTAGTTGGGGTCGGTGGACGGGAACCACCAGTACGAGGCCGTACCCCAATTCTGGCCGCCGTCATCCGAACGGAACAGGTCGATGCCGCCGGCCCAGACGCGGTCGGGGTTGATCGGGTCGACCGCGATGACGTTGTCGTACCAGCCCTGGTTTAGGAAGAAACCGCTGCCCGGCGGACCGAAACCGCACTCAGCGAGGCGCGCGATCACGGGGTTCGACAGCAGCAGACTGTTGTTGGCATTGCTGCCGTCGTTGAGCCGGCGCGGCGCCCAGGTGGTGCCGCCATCATCCGACCGATAGACGCCGAGCAGGCCGTCGGCGGTTGCATCGGGAACGTTGCTCGCGGCAAGCGCGTAGACGATCTGCGGATTGCTGGGGGCGTGCGCGAGGGTGGTGCGCGCCTGCTCCGGCGAGGCCAGCGTTGCCGTCCAGGCGCCCGCGCCGAGTGCATCGGTATTGCGGTACACCGCGCCGACGTCGGTGCCGACCGTTGCGAACGAGCCGCAGCCAACCAGCACGTCGTCGGTGGTCGCCGGCCCGGGCCGCACCGAGATGTCGTAGCAGCCGCCGAAGTGGGTGACGGTTGCGGCGCCCACCGTGGCAGCGCTGGCGTTGATGACCCGGGTCCAGCTGGCACCAGCATCGGTGGAGCGCCAGAGGCCCGTGTTGGTGGAGGCGTACAGGCCGTTCGGGTTGGTCGGGCTCTGGGCCAGGTCGTTGACGAACAGGAAGTTGAAATTGCTGGCCGAAGGCGCGGTGGACGGCAGCTGGGTGAAGTCAAGACCACCATTGGTGGAGACGAAAATGCCGGCGCCACGCACCGCGCCGCCGTTGAAGTAGCCCTCGCCGGTGCCGATCCACAGCCGCGAGGGGTTGGCGACGTCGATCACACCCGAGTTGACCGCGATGTTCGGCGCCAGATCGTTCAACGGCACCCAGTTGGCCCCGGCATTGGTGGACTTCCACAGGCCGCCGGCGACGCCGGCGATGTACATGGTCGAAGCACGACCGGGCTCGAACAGGACTACCCGGGTGCGGCCGCCGATATTGCCGGGGCCGAGTTGCTCCCATACCGAGAGCTGACCAATGGAGGAGCGGCTGGCCGGTCCGCGTACAGTCATGCTGGCGCTCTCCATCCAGGAGAGCGCGTTGGCGTCGCGCTCAGCCTGCCGCCAGAGTTCGTAGTCGAGCGCGGTCTCGCCCTGCGGCGCGCGCTTCTCCGTGAAATAGCGCGCGGCCTCGGCAGGCTTGTCGTACGGCTTCTTGCGCTTGGCAAGCATGGCCATGACGTTGGGGTCATGACTGCGCTGGCCCAGTTCGGTGCGCGGAGCATGCGAGGCGCAGGCGGCCAGGGCCAGCGTGATGGCGCCGGCCAGACCGAGCGCGGCGTAACGGGAGAACATGGGGAAACCTCCTGAGTGAAAGGCAGATGGCACCAGCACGCTGAGGCCGGCGGGAAGGCGTATAGGACGTTCAAACGCCTTTCTTGGCTAGTCTGTCGGGGAGGCAGAGGTCGCGCAAGAGCCGGTTTGGGCACGCATCGTTCGTCTGTGAGTGGGGTTTCGGCACGTTGAGGCCCGCCGTACGCCGCCGTCCGCGTCCATTTCTCGCCGATTCCCGACAGCGGGCCGAGCGCGAGCCTGCGGGATCGTGGCCGCATCGGGTCGGGTTGGGCTTTTGCCGTCGGCTAGCAGCCTGTCGGGCTTTGGGGGTCGAGGCGAAAATTCGACTGCGAGAGGACAGTTTTTCGACGATTTGCAGGCCAATAGTGTGCTCTATTGGCCAAGAATCGGCGGAAAAATGGACCGCGCAGGCGGATTTGCAGCCCGGCCAACCAAAGTCCGACAGGCTGCTAGGCGGGCGACGGAGTCTTAAGCAGCCGCAGCAGGCGGTGCGCTTGCTCCCGCGCGCCGTGCTTCTCGAAGTGGGCAAGGATGGCGCGTGGCTCTTCAATGTTGGTGACGATCCGCACGCTGCCGCCGCTGTCATATCCCGGACGATCGCGTACCTGCTTGACGAAGAGTTCCGGGTGGGTCGGAACGTGTCAACCCTTTCCCAACACTCGGCGACGTTTTTTCTAACTAACCACCTCCGGCAGATCGAGCTCAACGGGTGTGGATCTGGCCTTGAGCGCGCCGGGTGTGCTGAGCA
>NZ_JBILJQ010000121.1:0-8693 GCF_044377145.1 Aquimonas sp. | reverse complement strand
CAGCTGAGCTGCTCAGCACACCCGGCGCGCTCAAGGCCAGATCCACACCCGTTGAGCTCGATCTGCCGGAGGTGGTTAGTTAGAAAAAACGTCGCCGAGTGTTGGGAAAGGGTTGACACGTTCCGCAAGAGCCCAGTGGCCTTGCCGGAGGCAGTGCCTGAGTTGGCGCCGGAGGCGCCTGCACCTGCCCGGCGGGACGCCGGGCCGACGCTGCTGGAACGCGCTTTGGAGGCATTCAGACCGAAAAAAGGCAAACCAAAGTGAGCCAGCATTTTTTCGCGATTCCTGCCGAACTTCTGTGCCCAGCATGAACCGCGAACCCACCTTGTTCCCGCCACACTGGGCTGAGGCTTGGGGCGATGATCTGTATGGCTTGTGGGCTGAATTTGTCATTGGCGAGCAGCGCCAGCGTATGCGTTGGATCGAGCCGGGTCAGTTCTGGATGGGCTCGCCAGGCCCATCAGACCCGGAGCTGCCGCCAGAACCCGAATGTAATGAGGATGAAGGCCCGCGCCACCGGGTGACGATCAGTGCCGGTTTCTGGCTGGCCGATACGGCGTGTACGCAGGCGCTGTGGACGGTGGTGATGGGCAGTAATCCAAGTCGCTTCTCTGACGATGCGCAGTGTCCGGTGGAGAACGTCAGCTTCGAGAACGTACAGGCCTTTCTGACGGCGCTGCGGCCTGCGGGCGTGGATGCTGACGCCGCCCTGCCCACCGAGGCGCAGTGGGAGTACGCCTGCCGCGCCGGCACGGATACGCCGTTTTTCTTTGGCGCGCAGATCACGCCCGCGTGGGTGAACTACGACGGCAACTACCCTTACAACCAGGGTGCGAAAGGCGAGTACCGCTGGCGCAAGGTGCCGGTGAAGGCCTTGCCGGCGAACCGCTGGGGCCTGTATCAGATGCATGGCAACGTCTTTGAATGGTGTCGCGATGGCCTGCGCGACTACACGGATGCCGAGGTGCTGGACCCGGAGGGTCCCATGGGTGCTGCGCGCGCGCTGCGCGGCGGTTCGTGGCTCAGCTCCGCCGGGTACTGCCGCTCCGCCCTCCGCTTCGCGTTCGAGCCCGGCAACCGCAGCGACGGCCTGGGTTTTCGTCTTGTCCTGAGGTCCTGAGCCCAGGGCGCTGCCGGAGGCAGTGCCTCAAGCACGCGCCGGAGGCGCGTGTGGGATTTTTCTACTGGGCTTTTCGGACGGGGCAGCCCCGTGATGCCGAGGCACCCGCCGGCCGCAGGATGAGAATGGCGATGGCCAGGCTCTGTGCGATATCGGCGCCTACGAACTGCTGCCTGCGCGGATTTTTGGGAACGGTTTTGAGGGCTGATCGCGGTCGCGCTACAGAAGCCGTGCGGCGACGTGCTGCCCACAGCGCGCAGCCCATGGATGCAGAACCTGCGGCGCTTGGATGCGCGCGCTTTCTGGCACGGATCGGCAGCACTCCGCGTCACGATGCAGCGCCCGCGTCGCGCTCTGACCGCTTCGCGCGAGTCGCTGGTTGCTGGCACCGCTTCGGTGCGCGGCGGGCAGAGCTGGCCTTGGGCCTGGTCTTGTGAGTCGGGCGCCCGCATGCTTGTTCGGGTTCGGGTTCGGGTTCGGGCTCGGGCTCGGGCTCGGGCTGTCGTGGCGCCTGTCAGGCTGCCGCCAAGTCAAGCGTCATGAACACGCTGTTCGGATCTTCCCGATACTCGCCAAACGGCCCGCAGTAGCTGAAGCCGAAACTCGAGTACAGCTGCCACGCCGGTCGGAACGCCTCCATCGATCCCGTCTCCAGGCTGAGGCGCGTGTAGCCGCGGCGGCGGGCTTCTTCGATCAGATGCGCGAGCATCGCCCGACCGGCACCGCGCCGCCGCAGTGCCTGCGGGGTGCGCATCGACTTGAGTTCGCCGTGCTGCGGATCGAGCTGTTTCAAGGCGCCGCAGCCCAACAGGGTGTCGCCTTCGCGCACCGACCAGAAGCTGACCTCGGCGCGCTTCAGTCCGCTGACATCCAGCGCATGCACGCTCTCCGGCGGCGAGAGTTCGCGCATGTTGCGCAGGTGCTCATCCAGCAGGGCGAACACATCGGGGCGTGAGGGGTCGTCGAGTTCGATTCGCATGTGGGTTCGTGGCGGTGCTGGTGGGCTGTGAGCTGCTGCCTTGCGCCGGGCCGGGCAAGCGCGCTGCGGTTTGAAGCCTGCCTACTGTAAGTTCTGCGACTGCAGTTCGGACACCCGCACGCGCCAACAGCGGCAACGCGCCAATGCGCTGCGTCCGCGCTCCACTTCAGCGGCAGAGCGCACTTCGACCGCCATCGAGATTGCGTCGGCGCAAGCTCGCTGGCGGTCGTAGCACATCGGCGATTCTCTCTCGGCGTCTCTGGCCTCACACCCCATCAAACCCATCACGGAACAGCGCACCACCCGCGCAGTCCTCGATCTGCTCGGGCAGTACCAGCACGTGGTAAACGCGGCCCAGCGGCAGGTTGCCGTTGAGCGAATTCAAGCGGTGCCGTCCGGTCACGGAATCGTAGTCGACGTCGAGGATGGAACCGGCGGCGCTGCCGCCCGCGAGCGCTGTGACTTGGATCTCCGCGCAGGCCACGCCGTCGAGCCGCGGGTGGCTGATCAGGCTGCCGGTGCTGCCGCTGCGATTGTCGGCGCGCACCTCGTGGCGGAAGGCCTGCGGGCTGGGCGCCTGCTGGTAGAGGTTCCAGCGCGTATTGGTGCGCAGGTTGCTGCCGTCGGCGCTGACCACATTCCAGCGGTTGCCGAGATACGACAGCACCACCGGCCCGGTGTGCAAGGGAATGCCGAACGGCGTCGCCTGCGTCGCCAGTACGAACGCGTCCGGCGTGCTGTTGAGGTTGACCCAGTCGATCACGCTGGCGCCGTCGAGCGTGTTGGTGCCGCTGGCCAGATGCTGGAACACGCCATTGGTGCTGGTGCCGAGCGGCGCGAACACGTTGAAGGCGGCGTTCTGCAGCATGGTCTGGCCATTCGAATTGGTGATGAACCACTGGTCGAAAAAGTTGACGGTTACCGGGTGCGCGTTGGTCGGGCCGCCCGCGAAGTAGTGGCTGGTGGCAAAGATCCGGCGGTTGGCATCGAGGTCGAGCTCAGCATCGACCAGCGGGAATTCGGGCACGTTGGCCGCAGTCTGCTTGCGGCGCAGCAGGGCGCGATGGCCGAACTCGAAGGCGCCGATATCGACCGCGCCGACCAGGCGACGCAGGCCGTCGGCATCGTGGCGGATCAGGTCCGCCGGCGCCCGCAGCAGGGCGAGGCCGTTGCCGGCATTGCGCGCGGGCGAGGCCGAACTCAGCCGCGGCGCCAACATCGAGCGCAGCTGCGGTTCCGCGCTGATGTCATTGGCGCCGGCGGTATGCAGGCCGGGCGGATTGTTCTGCCACTTCAGGTTCCAGTCGACGGTGGCATTGCCGCCGGCGCTGGGCGTGTTCTGCAGGCCGAAGCGGGTGTAGGCGATCAGGTTGTTGAAGATGCCGCCGCTGACCTGGCCGGTGGGTGTGCCGCCGGTGCCGCCCCAGTAAGAGATCGACAGGCCTCTGCCGAACACGATCGTGTTGTTGATGGCCTCAAGCTCGATGGTGCCGTTGTTGGTCACCACAGAGAGGCCGCCGCCCTTGAAATTGCCGCCGCCAGCCAGCGCATTGCTGACCACATCCGCGCGCAGCGTTGAACCCGTGCTGCTGAAGCGGCCCTCGCTGACCCGCAGCGCGTCCGAGAACGCGCCCTGGATCTCGTTGGCATACGCGATCACGTCGACATCGGCGCCGCCGGCGACATCGAACTGCAGGCCGACGCCATCGCCCGCCGCACCGGCGCGAATGCGGTTGTGGCGTACATCGAACAGCGCCCGCCGTCCGCTGCCGAACACCCGCAGCTCAATGCCGGCATCGAACAGGGTCGGTGCGATCAGTTCGACATCGTTGTTTTCGATCCGCACCTCATGCACCAGCGTGCTGCTGCTGGAGCCGAGTTCGACGATGATTCCGCTGTGCTCACTGGCTCGGTTGGCGCGCATGCGCAGGCCGGTGATTTCCACCTGGGCCCGGCCGCTGCTGGCGTGGTTGACCTGGACCCGACCGTTCTCGAACCCGAGGTCCTGCAGGCGCAAGACCAGATCGGCGCTGCCCGTGGTGCTCACATTGATGCGACGGCCGTCGGCGAACCGGGCGCGGGCGGCACCGCGGCCACGCAGGGTGAGGCTCTTGCCGAAGCTGAGGTTCTCGGCGATCGCTACCGTCGGCACCAGATCGATCGTCGCGCCGGCCGGCGCACTGTCGATGCAGGCCTGCAGCGTACCGCCACAGCCGCCGCTGCCGGGCCAGCTCAATACGCTGCCAGCATGGGCAAAGCCGCCGCTGAAAAGCAGGGCCACAGCAATCAGGCCGCGCAGGTTTCTCAGAGTATTCATTGCACGCTCCGGTGGTGGGAAGTCGCGCGACCCTTTGGCGGCCGGCGTTCGTGCAATCCATACGAAGCGCGGGCGCGGGGTGCGACATGCGCTGCGCAAGCCCAGCTCGGGACCGCAGCGACGGCGTGCGCGCTGGATGCAGCGGCCGCACCCTCACCTCGCCTGATAGCCGCGGGATCCAGGCGTACCGGTGATATCGCCCGGTTCACCGCGGCGACTCGGGCTCGGCGCAGGGATGTCCAAGCCCAAAGCCAAAGCGCCAGCGGCGCCGGCCCGCGCACAGGCTGGAGATGCATCAACACCCGCACGCTGATGCCGCTGCCGGAACTGCCCGCGCCGGTGCTCTGATCAAGGTTCCGGGAAGTAGAACTCTTCGCCCTCGGCGATCACGCCTACCTCCTCGAACCAGTCCGGGCCGAGCGCGCTCTTCAGCGGGCCGGTGCAGGGCAGGGTGGCGATGGCGGTGCCGTCGCGCTCGACCTGCACACCCTGCAGCTCGATCGTCTCGCCACCCGCGCCCCAACGGCCGATACCGCTGTAGACGACATAGGCGTGGCGGCCGTTGTGGAAGCGCAGCCAGCTGCCGCCACCGCCGGCGAACGGCGTCGACTCGCCGCGCGAGGCCAGCCGGGGCACCGGGCGATCATTCGGCACTGCCAGCTCCAGCGCTGCGGCGGCGTTGGGCTTGCCGAAGCGGTACTGCAGATAGCCGGACACATTCGAGGCGTCGTTCGACGCGCACACCGACACCAACTTGCCGCCGACCCGGCAGGCGAATGCGACGGTTTCCGTCGTGCTGCAGAACGACGTTTGTGACTTCGCGGTGGGCGTCGATGGGCTCAACACGCGCGCCGCGCTGACCAGCACCACCTGATCGCTCTTGCCGCAATCGACATCACCCTGGCACGCCTCGGCCAGCACGTTCTCAACCGTGTAGCTCAGCTTGAGCCGCTGACCGATCAGGGCCGGGTCTTCGCACAGCTCGAACACGGCCGACTCGTCGAAGCGCTCGCCGGCGTCGTTCTCCAACTGCAGGTAGCAGGCGACATCGCCGCTGACGGCCTCGCGCAATACGCCTTCGGTCTGTTTCAGCTCTCCATTGATGCGGAGAGGGTCCGCCTGGACGGTACCGGCCACGAACCCGCCGACGAGGGCAAACGACATCGCCCAAAGCGACAGCGTGCGAAACAGAAATCGGTGCATGAGCGTCTCGCCTTGGGGAAGTCCAGGCCGCACAGGCCGGGCTGGACGCAGCATAGCGGCTGGGTGCTGCAGAGGTGGCGGGCGCCGAGCGCTGTTGTCGAGCGAGCAGGGCCAGACCGCCGTCTGCTGACGCGCGGCCGCGCCCGGCTTTAGCTGGGGCAGGACTCGCGGGCCCCCATTCAGCAGCCTGCTTGGAGCAGTCAATCCAGGCCTTGGCGGGAAGTCACCTGCCGTGCGTCAGACCCGATTCGGTTGGCGCGTGTGTCGGCGGTACGTCACCTTGGCGTTGCCGCAAGCTGGGCGAGGGCACGTTCGACTGCGTTGAGGCGCGAGCGCAGCTCGGCGTTCTCTGCTTCCAGCGCACTGAGGCGCTCAAGGTGCCGGGTGTCCTGCTCGGATTGCAGCGCGCTCTCCGCGCTCAACTCCTGCAGCGCGCCGACGGCAACGGCTTCAAAGCCGCGCATCGACAACATCAAGTGGCCGTCGTCGCCCTCGCTGACCCACTGCGGAAACACCTGCTGCATTTCCTGTGCGACGAATCCCAAGTGCGTACCCTCGGGCTGAAAGGCGGCCTTGCCGGCGTCGCGGTAGTGATAGGTGACCGGCCGCAGCGCATTGATGCGATCGAGTGCGCCGGAGTAGTCGGCAATCTCGTCTTTCAAGCGCGCGTCGGACAGCGTGCTGATGGTGCCGGTGCTGGTTTGCAGCTGGCCGGTATTTGAAAGCCGCATGCGCAGCGTGCCGCCGGTGCCGGCGTTGTCGGCCGCGTCGTTGTGCGCGCCGCCCTGGAACCAGCTGAAACCGCTGAAGCTGCGGAAGTAGAGTCGGTCACTCTGCACGCCGATGCCGTAGCTGGCCGGGCCCCAGAGATTGAGCATCTGCCGGGTTTGCGAGCCAAAGCCGAGCGTGCCGGTGGTCGCTATTGCCAGGTTGCCGTTGACCGTCAGGGCTGCGCCTGCGGCCGGCGTGTTGGTGTTGATCGCCATGCCGCCCTGGGCGCGGACGAGGAACTGGCGCGAGCCAGTGGAGACGAAGCTTGAGCCCTGATCGTCGGCCCAGACAAACGTTCCGTTGTCACCGTCAGTATCGCCGGACTCCGGGACGCCAGCGCAGCCATCAGCGCCGGCGCCAGAGCCCGCACCGGGGCGCACCTTCGCCTCGCGTCCACCCGCCCAGGAGGCGTCGCCTCCAGCGCAGTTGCCAATGCCGCCAGAGACTGCGCTCAACACCCCGCTGGCCGTGTTGTTGGAGCCGCCCACGACCACGCTGTTCGGGCCGCTCGCCATGTTGTCGCGACCTGCAGCCGCTGTGCTCCACGAACCGCTCGCGGTGTTGCTGCGGCCGCCGCCTATGACGCTGTCTTGCCCGGACGCGAGGTTGGAATCGCCGCCTCCGATGGTGCTGCTTGACCCGCTAGCGCTGTTGCCGTTGCCCCCGCTCACAATGCTCGCTGTCCCGCTAGCCGTGTTGCTGCTGCCACCGCCCACAATGCTCGCTGTCCCGCTAGCGGTGTTGCTGCTGCCCCCGCTCACCGTGCTTATGATCTCAGTAGCAGCGTTGCGAAAGCCCCCGCCGACGAAGCTCTGCGTGCCGCTGGCCTCGTTGCTGTATCCCCCGCTGACGGTCGCAAAACCACGATCAGTTACCGATCCCGCGCCATCTCCGGCGCGATTGTTGTAGCCACCACCTACCGTGCCGTAGGCATCGGCCACGCGATTGGGCGCTTCATCGAAGTAGTCAGGATCGCTTTCACCGGAGGGCACACCACCCCCAGCAATCGTGGCACCGCGCACGCCGGGGGTGACACTGTTGGCCGACGAGCCCGCGATGATATTCGCCGTGATCGACGTGCCATTGAACAGGATCGTGCTGGGCTCCAGCCGCAGGCTCTGCACATTGCGCGTGCGCAGCACCAGCGGCTGCGCATCGGTGGTGCCAAGAAAATTCAGTGCGGGGTTGCTGCCGTCATCGCCGGTGCTGCTCCAGCATTGGCCGATCGCGGCGGTAGCGGCGGTGGCCTTGGTGCGGCCGGGGATGGCACTCCACGTCGCCTCGCCCGGCGCGCGCACGGACAGCTCCACCCAGGCCTCTTCAGCGCCCGCTGGCAGATCGAACTCAAGCTCGAAGGCGCCGTCGGTCACGGTGACGGCGGGAAACTCGATGGGCCAGCCGAGCGGCGCCGCGCGCTTGGCGTCAGCGTGCACGGACAGACGCAGGTCATAGCGCCCATTCGCCGGTGCCTCGCGGTCCTCCAAGTGGCCGCGGAAGCTCAGGGTGTCGGCGGCTGCGGGCAGCGCGGACAGCACGCCGGCCAGCGCCAGGGTCAGGATCGAGATGCGCATGGAGTTCTCCAGGGACAGGAAATCAGGGGGTTTCGAAGCCGTTGCGGAACAGGCTGTCGTCGTTCGGATCGCAGGTCGCGGCGGTGGCCTTGAGCACGAAGCGACCGCCACGGGTGGCCGCGGCGTATTCGCGCCGGATCTGGGCGACGGCGGTAAAGCGGCCGTCATCGCTGGTGCGGCGCGGTTCGATGCTGGCGCTGGCCTGGAAGCGAGGGCTGTCCGCAGCGACCGCAGGCGCTGCTGTGACCAGCAGCAGAATCGGGATCGCGAGTCGAAGGTGCATGGTGGGCGGCGTCCGAAGTGGCTCTGGTTCTCGATACGGAAATCCATATCCAGAATCGGCAGGTCGGCTCAGCCGCCCCCGCCGACGCGCCGACTTGACCTTGCCGAGGGCCCGTTCGAGCCATTGCGATTCGCGCGCAGTGCGCCGCACTTGAGAGCTTCTCAGCCCCGCGTGGCGGGCCAGGTGTTCTCGGAGAAACATCGGTCCGTCATCCCCGCGAAGGCGGGGATCCAGTGCTCTTGCCGCTGCTGCAAGTCATGTCTGGGCCCGCGTCCCCGCCTCCGCGAGGACAGGCTCTTCGCGGGGGCGACTAACCAGGGGTCGCTAGGGAACCTCTGTTTTATCCCAGCCCGGCTGGTAGAATTTGTGCATCACCCACATGACAGTCACCCCATGAAGCAGACCACCTTCGACTCTCTGGCCTACACGGCGAAGAAGAAGCAGACGCG
>NZ_JBILJQ010000066.1:0-31959 GCF_044377145.1 Aquimonas sp. | reverse complement strand
AGCTGAGCTGCTCAGCACACCCGGCGCGCTCAAGGCCAGATCCACACCCGTTGAGCTCGATCTGCCGGAGGTGGTTAGTTAGAAAAAACGTCGCCGAGTGTTGGGAAAGGGTTGACACGTTCCGCTCGATGCCGGCATCCAGGGCCTCAACCGCTACAGCTACGTGCTGAACAACCCGCTGAGCCTGACCGACCCGAGCGGCTACCTCTCACTGGGCCAAATCCTGCGCACCGTGGTGGCGGTGGCGATCACTGTTTACACGGGCGGCGCGGCCGGGGCGCTGTGGAGCCAAGCGCTGTACGGCCAAGCCTTCGCAGTGGCCGTCGCCGGCGGCTTTGCCGCAGGCGCGGTGCAATCGGGCACCCTGAAGGGCGGACTGCAAGGCGCCTTCTCGGCGGCGATCTTCTTCGGCATCGGCAGTTACTTCGACCAGGCCAACTCGGCCTCATCCTGGGCACGCAAGGGCGACAAACTGAGCACCATCGGCCCTGGGCCGTTGGCCCGCGCTGCTGCGCTACCTCGACAACAACCCGAACGAGACCGAGCGAAGCAAGGCGTCGTGAGCGCAGCGAACGTTGGGCTTTAACACGCGAGCATTGTTTGGCGCGCGCTTTATGGCGAGCCCCCGGTGTTGGCTATGACGCTGAACGAGGTCTTTCTGCCATCTTCATTGAAGCTGCCATCGACTACGCGCCTCGCGGCGATCTCGTCCAGACCCGCAGTGCCGATGGCGCGATCACCTTGTACACCCTGGCTGCTGACGGCCCCGCCCGCGCCTGCGCTGGATGCCCGCGGAGGTGTCGCGTGGCGTGCTTGGCTGAGCCACAGCAGGAGCAAGCTGACGGCAGCAAAGGCGGACAGGACATAGACCAGCCAGCTCGGTGTCGTAGCGAGCGAAAGCGCGTGCAGCACAACGCCGCTCAGTGCGAGTGCGAACAAGCGCAGCGCTTCGAAAATCGCGGCCCGGGGGTGATCTTCCAGAAGTACGCCCAAGGTGGTCAGGCTTAGAATCAGGCCGAACGCATAGGCGAGCGCAGCAGGCAGCGACCAGTTCGCTGCCTGCATCAGGAACAGCACGGCGGCGCCGAGCAGGGCGATGAATTGCAGCAGCACGTAGGCGGCGCGCAGTGGCGGCAGGGTTGGGTTGAACTCGGATCGCGCGATGTCGAATTCGGGCTTAGGATCGGCCGTCTGCACATCGGCCGGACGCCAACCAGGCCGCGCGAACCACAGCTTGAAACGGTCGCCCCAGCTTCTGCTGCGCAAGGTGTCGCGCAGCAGGCCGGCGTATACCTCGAGATTCGCCCACAGCGGATTGAAGCTGCGCAACGGCGCGCGCGTGCCGTACACCGGTGGGTCGCGTTCGTCCTCTTCAACGAAGGTGCCGAACAGGCGATCCCAAAGAATCAACAGGCCACCGTAGTTGCGGTCGAGATAGCGCATGTTCACGGCGTGATGGGCGCGGTGGTTGCTGGGGCTGGCGAATACGCGGTCAAACCAGCCCAGCTTCGGCACCAGTTCGGTATGGATCCAGTACTGGTAGAGCAGGTCGATCACCGCGACCACGGCGAAGACTTCAAGTGGAAATCCCAGCAGCGCCATCGGCAGATAGAAGATCCAGCCGAACAGCGCACCGCTGCTGGACTGACGCAGCGCCGTACTGAGGTTGTAGCGCTCGCTCTGGTGGTGAACGACATGCGCAGCCCAGAGGAGATTCACCTCATGGCCCGCGCGATGCAGCCAGTAGTAGCAGAAGTCATAGAGCAACAGGCCGCTGATCCACACCCAGGGGCTGTCGACGGGCAGCTCGAACAGCGCGACCTGCTGCAGCACCACCGCGTAGATTCCCACCTGCAAGGCCTTGCTGAAAACCCCCGATATCTGCGACAGCACGCCCAGCCCGATGCTGGAGATCGCATCATTCAGTCGGTACACCTGGCGGCCGAGCCAGCGCGCGGCGACCAGTTCGACCGCGATCAGCAGAAAGAAGCCCGGGATCGCGAACAGCATGATCGTCTCAGCCATGGGCGACGGCCTCCGGCCGAGGCACAGGCGACACAAGGGTCTGCTCGGCGCTGCGTACAAGACACCACTGGGCGGCGTAGTAGCTGGCCAGCACCCACAGCGGCGCCAGCGGCAGGGGAGTGGCGAAACGGTTGAGCGCAAGCAGGCTGTCGCTCAGCACGAACAGAGTCGCGCCCAGCGCTGCCGCCGGCCACGGCTGCCATCCACGCTGCAGGCTGTGTCCACTGGCCACCGCCGCCATCAGTACGAGTACCGCTACATAGGCCAGCACTGGCGCACGCATCGCACTCGGCACCTGCGGCAGCAGATAGGCCAGCACGCCAGTGGCGATCAGGGCGAACACCAGCAGGCCAGGCAGGGCGGAGCGCCGATCAAGCCCAAGGCTGAAGGCTCGGATATAGCAGAGGTGCGCCAGCAAGAAGGCGATCAGCCCCCCAAGGAACAGATCCGCCGGCCACATCAGCAACACATCGCCCAGCCAGGACAGGCCGAGCCCGGCCAACAGCCAGCTTCGCTGCGTGGAGGCAGCTACCGCATGCCACAGACGCAGGGCGATCAGCGCCGTCGCAAGCGGTTTGCACAGCCAGTGCACGAGCATCCAGGACGGGCCCAGCAGGGCGCCGGCGATGGCACCCAGGGCAGCGAGAACGATCAACGGGTCGAGAGTGGCGGCACGCACGTACGGTTCCGAGGTGAAGCGGATGCTGTGATGCTAGCAAGCATGCAGCACCGCAAGTCAGCTTGGCCGCGCCCAGATTCGGCGGGCCGCGTCACTGCCTTCTGCACGCCCTGGAACTACTGTGTCTTTCAAAGTCACGTCGCCACGCGGCGCCCGCAGCACGGGCAGTAGAGAAGCAATCGCGCGATAGTTCGGGCCAGCCGGAAGCGGCAGCTGGCAATGGACGTAGTCTCATGGCGTTGCATGGGATCTGACAGTATCCATACGACACACGATGACATGCCGGTGCGATCGGAGTTGAGGCCTGCGGCTCGGCGGGATCGATTTTCGTCTGCTTCGCGACAGTCTGGCCGGCGGCGTGATCAGCAGGCTCAACGCGCGACCGGCGCTTTGGCGAAGGGGCGAAAGGCCGCCCGCGGTATCCGGACAACACGGGCCTGTGAAGCCCTGCCGCGATCTTGATGCGAAGCATTCGCGTCGGGTTTCGCGCGGCCTGCATACTCGCCGCGACATCGTATGTCGGCGCCACCGGGCGGCGCCCCGGCAATGCGAAGCGCTCCCGTCTTGACTCCAGTCAACGCGCGAGCGGTGCAGACCGGTTAGCGTGCCGCCCCAGTCGTCCTGATCCCCAGCAATCGCCAGGAGTTTTCCATGTCCAACACACCCAGCACCCCCAGCCGCCGCCGCTTCCTGCACACCGCCGCAGTCGCTGCGGTCGGCGCGCCGATCGCGTTCCGTCTGCTCACCCAGCCGGCGCATGCGGCGTCCGACAAGCCGGCGCTGCCGCTCGACAACCCGCAGGCGGTCGCTTTGGGTTATGTCGAAGATGCGAGCAAGGTCGATGCTGCGGCCCGGCCGCAGTTCAAGCCGGGCAGCAACTGCAACAACTGCAACTTCATCCAGGGCGAGCCCGGTGAGCGCGTGGGCTGCATGCTGTTTCCGGCCAACAGCGTCGCTGGCGCCGGCTGGTGCGTGTCCTGGGCTGCCAAGGCCTGATCGTCGATCAAGCTCCAACGTGCACAGCAAAGGCCGGGCAACCGGCCTTTGCTTTTGGGCACGCGCTTCGGATACCTCTGCGCTGGATAGCTGTCACCCACGTGACGGGTGTCGGCAGTGGGCGAGCTTCAGTCGTGCGCGGCTGCGGCCGTGCAGCGCGAATCGTCAACACAGCCCAGCACGGGGCAAGCTGAAAATGGCCGTTGATGTTTTTCTTGAGCGGGTTGGTCGTTCTCGCGCAGCCTGAGTCCGTCTCAGCGGAGAGCAGCGGACGCTCCCCGCCGGATCAGTTCCGGCGGGTGTTCGCCCTGTCGACGCGGTGTGCCCGCAAGCCGTCGCCGGATCTACTCGCCGGCGCATCCTGACAGACGGCTCAGCTGCTGGCGGCCGCTGCGCTGCGCGAACGCGCCTGCTTGCGCGTTGAACCGGTAATCGAGTTCGAGCCGGTCGCATGCGGTGAATGCGATACGCACACGGCCGACCTCGCGCACATTGCGGTTGATGCCGGTCTCCAGCGAGCCGCCGATGGCATTGAGGATCGGCAGCTCGACTTCGCCGCGGGTGGCCTGCAGCGGGATCTCGCCCTGAATCCAGAACCAGTGCTGCGCATGCGGGTCGTTGGCCGCAGCCTGCGGGTCGAACGTGAACCAACCGGCGCTGAGCAGACCGGGTGAGCCCGCTGCGGGCGGCAGCACTTCCATCACCAGGCCCTGCCCATCTTGTTCCGGTCTGTACCACCCGCCGGACTGAGCCGTCGAGAACCCGCCGCCATCGGCCAGTCGCGCAGGTGGCTCGGTGCAATCGGTGCCGCCGGGGCCGAGACGCAGCAGTGAAGTCGCACCTGCCAGACCCGCCTCCTCACCGTCGGTGAACCGGTAGCGCAGCACGGCCTCGCCACAGCTGCGCAGGTACAGCTCGCCGTGGCCGATCACCTCGGGTACCGCCGCGCCATCGGTGGCGAAGGCGCCGCCGGCGCTGCGCACGATCTCGACGTTCAGTTGTTTCGCGCCGGGCGCGTAGCGCGCTTCCAGCGCATACCAGCGCTGATCGGCGGCGCGGTTGGTGCCGTTCTCGGCGTAGGTGAACCAGCCGCCGAGCAGGGCGCTGGCATTCGGCATGAGGCTCAACACCAGACCCTGGCCGCTGCTCTCCGGCGCGTACCAGACACCGGCAAGTCCAGCCACGCCGGGCCGCGGTGGGAGTGCGTCCAGGTCGAAACTGATGACTTCGATCTGCAGGCCCAGCTGTGCATCCACGGCCTGTGCAAGCACCCGGCCCTGGCCAAGGTTGTCGATGCTCATCGCCTGCGCCACGCAGCTGCGGCTGTGGGGACATCGCAGTGAGCGCACGTCGAGGCTGTCGCCACTCGCAAGGTCCAGCAGCTCGATCTTCGGCTGGTTCGAGCGGTCCGCCAACAGCACCGCGCGGCCGGAGGCGGCATCGAGCTTCAGATCGATCAAGCGGTCGCCCAGCACGCGGCGCTCAGTGCGTTGCCAGTTCCATCGCCCGGTCTGCGGATCCACGCTTCCGACTGTGCGCGTTCTGGCCCTGCCTGCAGTGGTGATGCCGGGCGGCGCGGCGATATCCGACTCCGCATCTCGCGCCACCAGCAGTTGCCCAGCGGCTTCCAGCAAGACGGCGGTGGTGCCTTCGACGTCGCCATCGCCCAAGTGCACCCGGTGCAGCAGCACACCGGACCCAGCCAGCAGCCACACCTCACTGCGGACGCCGGCCGCGCCGGAGATATCCACCAGCAGCGCAGCACCGGCGGTGCCTCGATCCAGCAGCGCCTTGGGTGCGATCTGTTCGTTGCTCGCGAGCCGCGCCTGAACGACCGTGCCCGACGCACTGGCCTGCACCAGGCTCAAGCCGCCCTGCGGATGTGGATAGGCAAACAACGCGGCGCCGTCCGCTTGGAGCGAGGCGCGCCAGACCGGAGGCGCATCGGGGCTGTATGCAGTCGGTCTCGGCAAGGTGGCGAGCGTGATCATCTCTCCGCTTTGACCGTCGCTTGACACCCGCAGCCGCTCCAGGCGCATCGACTGCTCGTCCCAGGCCGTGAAAAACAGGGTGGTGGCCCGCTGTTCCGCATCGAGGGCGAGCGTCGATGTCGGCTCGCGGGTTCCCACCAGCCCCACGCCTTGCAGCGGAGAAAGGTGCGGACTCAGCTGGTAGATGGGTTTGCCGGTTGCCCGATCGGTGCAGCTCACGGCGGACGCAATCTCGGTGAAGATGCCCCGGTAGACGATCGGACCCACACACACGCGCGAGTCGCTGGCCGCGACTGCAATCGGTCGGAGCCGGGTTCGGACACCGGTGGGGCCTGAGCTGTTGAGCGCGGACATCGACCTGGTGCGCAGATCCAGTGAACGGACCTGTGCGCCCTCGCTGCCGACGACGACGTCCACATGGCCGGGCGTGAATGCGTGCGCAGCGATCGAGCCCTGGCCCCCGACTGGAACACTCGCCTCGGGCCACGCGCCGGTCAGCGAGCGCCCGCCGTGTTCGAACGGCAGCGCCACCTGCGCACCCATCGCGTTGAAGCTCAGCAGCCGTGGGCCGTCGCGCTCAGGATCGAGGTTCAACGTGATCGCGCCGACCGCCGTCGCAGGGCGCAGTGATGGGTGCTCAGGCATCGGGCTGAGGCTGAGCCGCTCTTCGATGCCGATGCTGGCGACAACACGCCCCGCCCGATCCACCGTGCGCAGCTGCCCGCGGTCCGAGTCGAGCGCCGCGGTGAGCACGCCGACGACGTTGTCATCGATCAGGCGCAGACCGATCAGCCTGCGCCCGGGCTCCAGGCCAAGCGGCAGTCGCCACTGGCGGCGGCCCTCAGCATCGAATCGCATCAATGCGTCGGCAGGATCACCATCGACGCCTTGGGCGATCACCCATAGCGATCCATCGCTGGAGACGGCACTGTGCGTCGCTGTGCGCACCGAGGGCTCAACAAGCCGCACTTGTTCGACGCGCGTGCCGATCAGGCGCGCGTATGAGAGACCCTGGCTACTGCCCAGCAGGGCCAGATCAAAGCTGCCGTCATCGCGCTGGGCCAGCACTTCGATGCGCTGCAGGCCCGCAGCCATCATGTCCAGTGCGACCCACTCTCCGTCGGCCTGAAGGCGTTGAACCCGACGTCTGGCGTAGTCACTGGAGGCCCCGGACACCAGCCAACCGCCGCTGACATCGGCGTAGAACGAAACGCCATCGCAGGTGGTGCGATCGGTCGGGTTGCGCCAAAGCTGCTCACCCGAGGCATTGAAGCGCTGGATCTCGCAGTTGCCGTTGGCAAGAACCGGAGCCAGCACCAGCCAACCTTGGTCTGGCAGTGCGATCAGCCGGCTGCGGCGGTCGAAAGCCGGATCGTGCTGCAGGCGCTCGCGCACTTGGCCGGCGGCATCCCGACGCAGCGCCCACCCGCCAACGACCTGCAGAAAGCCGCTGTCGGTGCGGGCCAGCGCGCCTTCGTCGCGAACGGAAAGATCGGCGGCCTCGCTGCTGCGGTAACGCCATTCCTCTGCATCCGAGGACGAGGCGAAAACCAGCGACAGGGCGAGCAAACACAGGACAGGTTTCATCGAATACTCCGCAATGATAAGAATCGAGCACGCGTGGCCGCTGAGTTGGCGCCTGTGATTGAACGCCCGGCGATCGGACCACGATCCGGCTCGAATGTCTGTGGCGAATCTGTAGGGCCAGCGGGCAGGGCCGCCCCGGTCATGCGCGAGCGACCCGGAGTCCGGCGCCTCGCAACCCAAGTCGCTGCGCATACATGGCCGCGGCGCGACTACAGTGTCGGCCTCTCCGCCGCGCGCCATTGCCGAGCCTTTCACATGCTTTCGATGCTCCCCGAGCAGTACTCCGCCTACATCAGCGCGCTTGGCCTGGGCCTGCTGATCGGCATCGTCCGCGAGCGCCAGCGCGATCCCAGCCACAAGGCCGCGGCCGGGATGCGCACGCATACGCTGGCTGCCTTGGCGGGGGCGGTCGGGTGGCAGCTCGGGGTGCCGGTGTTCGCCTTGACCCTGGCGGCGATTGCGCTGCTGGCCTATGGCAGCTATCGGCTGAACCCGCCGACTTCGCCCGGGCTGACCGGCGAGGTGGCCCTGGTGCTGACGACCTTGCTCGGCGGGCTCGCGCAGACGGCGCCCGGTCTCGCCGCCGCGCTGGCGGTGCTGGTGGCGCTGCTGCTGCAGTCGCGCGAAACCCTGCATCGCTTCGGCCGCGAGCTGATCAGTGAGGCCGAGGTGCGCGATGGCCTGATGCTGCTGGCGGCGGTGCTGCTGATTCTGCCGCTGTTGCCGAACGCGGCGGTTGGCCCCTATGGCGTGCTCAATCCGGCCAAGCTGTGGCAGCTGGTGGTGCTGGTGATGGCGATCAGTGCGGCCGGCCATGTCGCGCTGCGCATGGTTGGCAGTCGGTTCGGTCTGCCGTTGGCGGGCTTCTTCGGCGGCTTCGTGTCGTCGACCGCGGCCATCGCCGGCTTCGGGCAGCGCGTGCGCGAGCAGCCGGCGCTGCAGGTGTCCTGTGTCTCGGCAGCGCAGTTCGCGGCACTGGCCTCACTGCTGCTGTCGCTGCCGGTGCTGGCAACGGTGTCGCCGGCGTTTCTGCAATTGGTGCTGCCGCAGCTGCTGAGCTTCGGCGCGGTGCTGGGGCTGGCCGGTGCGTTCGGCCTGCGCGGCAATGGCGCGGATGCCTCGCAGGCGATGCCGACCGCGCAGTCGCGGATGTTCCGGCTCAGCCATGCGCTGGTGTTCGCGGCGCTGATCGCCGCGGTGCTGCTGCTGTCGGCCTGGCTGCAGCAGCGTCTCGGCAGCGCTGGCGTGCTGGTGACCGCGGCGATCGCTGCGCTGATCGAGCTGCACGCGGCGATGGCCTCGGTGGCCCAGCTCGGCACCACCGGCGGGCTGGATCCGCAGACTGCGCGTTGGGCACTGCAGGGCGTGCTCGGCGCCAGCGTGGTGTCGCGCAGCATCGTCGCCTTCGTCGCCGGCGGGCGGAGTTTTGGCCTGCAGGTCGGCGGCAGCCTGTTGCTGGCGTGGTTGCTGTCGTGCGCGGCGGTGCAGCTCTGAGGCGCGCTCGCCTGCGATCATCGAGGCTGAATCTGCGCGGTCAAGGCACTTGGCACGGGCGTTGCTCATAGACCCTCATCGATCCGCATTTCGGGACTGCCACCCTCATGTCGCTGCAGCTACGCCTGATTTCGAGTTTTCTTGGCTTGATCCTGCTGCTCGGTCTGCTCGGCTGGCTGGGCCTGCGCAGCCTGACCGACAGCCTGCAGCTGGCGGTGGGTGAGTCGGCCAGCGCGGTCGGTCGCTCGCTGGTGACCGTGCTGCATGCCGCGCGCAGCGACATCGTGCGCGACAGCGGCGACGCGCCGCCCAGGATCGATATCGAGACCCTGATCGAACGCAGGATCAAGAACCCTGCCGATGCCGGCCCGCAGCGCGAAGTGCGCATGCAGATCAACGGGCAGGTGCTGACGCCCGAACAGATCGAAGCCCTGCTGCCGCCCGGCGCCGAACGCTTCGACCCCGACGCGGTGCGCTTCGAGGTGCGCCGCGCGGAAGGCGTGGCCGCGCTGCGCGTGCAGGGCCTGGGCCCGGAGCTGCAGATTCCGCTGCCGGAGTCGCCGGTTCAGCGCAGCATCGAGCAGTTCACCGTGCGCCTGCTGTGGGGCTTGGCGGGGCTGCTGCTGCTCGGCCTGATCGGCTCGGTGCTGATCGCGCGCCGGCTCACCCGGCCGCTGGAAGACCTGGCGACAAGCGCGCAGGCACTGGGCCGCGGTGAACTCGGGCTGCAGATCTCGCCGCGCGGCCCGCCCGAGCTGCGCGCCAGCATCGAGGCCTTCAACCGCATGTCGGCCGATCTTTCCGCACTGCGGGCGGAGGCCGAGCGTCGACGCGAGGATCGCGCCCTGGCCGAGCTCGGCGAGATCGGCCGCGGTCTGGCGCATTCGCTGCGCAATCCGCTGCACGCGCTGGGCCTCAGCCTTGAAGCCTTGGCCGCCCGCGGTGACGGCGTCGACACCAGCCTGGTTGCCACCGGACGCGAGCAGCTGGCGCGCATAGATCAGGCCCTGCGTGGCTTTCTGGCGCTGTCGGCTGCGGCCGGCGCGCAGGCCGAAACGGTGTCGATCAGCGCCGTGGTTGACGACGTACTGCTGGAAGCGAGCCAGCGTGCCGCCGGACAGGTTCGGTTCGAGCGCGCGCTGGCGCCGCTCAGTCTGCTGGCGGTGCCGGCCGAGCTGCGCATCCTGCTGCACACCCTGGTGCTGAATGCACTGGAGGCCTCGCCCGCGGGCGGCTGCGTGCGCGTGCACACGCGCGCCGAGGCTGATGGCGCGGTGCTGATCGAGGTCGATGACGGTGGCGCAGGGCTGTCGGCGGAGATCCGCGCGCGATTGTTCGAGCCGCATGTCAGCAGCAAGCCGACCGGCGCCGGCATGGGCCTGTACCTGTCGGAGCGGCTGGCCCGTCAGCGGTACGGTGGCGATATCGAACTCGAAGCCCTGCAGCCGCAGGGCACGCGCGCCCGGCTGCGGCTGCGGCCGCGGCGCTCGCAGGAGAACACGCATGTCGCATGACGATCGCCCGGGCGTCGGCATCCTGCTGGTGGAGGATGATCCGCTGCAGCAGCAGCTGGTGTCCGAGCTGCTGCGAGCCGCCGGCCACAGCGTGCGCATCGCCGATGGCGAAGCCGCCGCGCTGGCCCTGCTGGATACGCCGGGGCTGGTATTGGTGCTATCGGATTTCAGGTTGGCGCAGGGCGACGGACTGTCGCTGCTGAAATCGGTGCGCCGGCTGCGGCCCGAGCTCAGCTTCGTGCTGGTGACCGCCTACGGCCGCATCGAACACGCGGTGGAGGCGATCCAGGCCGGCGCCGATGATTACCTGGCGAAACCCTTCGAGCGTCAGGCCCTGCTGCTGACCCTCGACAAGGCCCTGCGCAGCGGCCGGCTGCGCGCCGAGAACCAGCGACTGAATCAGGCTCTGGGCGAGCAGGAAGGTCTGATCGACATGATCGGCCGTGCGCCGGCGATGCAGCGCCTGTACCGGCAGATCCAGCGGCTGGCGCCGACCGAGGCCACCGTGTTGATCCAGGGTGAGAGCGGCACCGGCAAGGAGCTGGTGGCGCGCGCCCTGCACAAGCTGTCGCGGCGCAGCGATGCGGCCTTCGTGGCGGTCAATTGCGCGGCGATTCCCGAAGGCTTGATCGAGGCCGAGTTCTTCGGCGCCGAGCGCGGCGCCTACACCGGCGCCCAGGCCGCACGCGCCGGCTGGTTTGAACAGGCCGATGGCGGCACCTTGTTTCTCGACGAAATCGGCGAGCTGCCGCTGAACCTGCAGCCCAAGCTGCTGCGCGCGCTGCAGGAGGGCCGCATCACCCGCGTCGGCGGCGCGCGCGAGCAGGCCGTCGACGTGCGCGTGCTGGCCGCCACCAATCGCGATCTCAAACGCGAAGTCGCCGAAGGGCGTTTTCGTGAGGACCTGTACTGGCGGCTCAATGTGGTCGGCCTGGATCTGCCGGGCCTGCGCGAGCGCCGCGAAGACATCCCGATGCTGGTGGAGCACTTCGCCGCCCGCGCGGCGCGGCAACATCGGCTGCCTCCCAGTGCTATCCCGCGTTCGCTGCTGCGCGGCCTGATGGAGCGCCCGTGGCCGGGCAATGTGCGCGAGTTGGGCAACGCAGTGGAACGACTGGTGCTGCTGGGCGAGGACGCCGATTCACCGGCCGCGGACACCGCCGCCGGCCGCGGTCGCGACGGCGATGTGCGCCTGCCCGCGGAAGGCCTCGACTTCGAGGCGCTGGAGCATTCCCTGCTGCAGCAGGCGCTGACGCGCACCGCCGGCCAGCGCAAGCGCGCCGCCGCGCTGCTGGGCCTGAGCTACAAGACCTTTCTGTACCGGTTGGAGAAGCATGGCCTGGCCGAGGGCAAGGAGCCGGAAGGCGGCGAGGCCTGACGCGCCCAGCATCGCGTTCCGCATTTGCGGATCGGCAGTCCGCAGATCAGGCCCGGGCGCAGGGGCGTAGCGAGAGATTAAGTGCAAGGTATTGATATTTAAATGGATTCGGACTTGGCACGGTGTCTGCTGAGACCCCAGTGCCCGGCACTTGATCGCCGCGGTATCCCATCGACCAAGGAGAGTCCCATGCACACGTTTCTGTCCGGCCGCAGCCTGCTCAGCCTCGCCCTCGCGGCCACCGGCTTCGTTGCCGCACTCGGTTCGGCCGCTGCCGCCGACCGCGACACCACCGAGATCCGTTTTGATGCCAATGGCGCCGAGCAGCGTGTGGTGGTCGACATGACCCAGCTGGCCCCAGGACAAAGCCGTCAACTCACCGCCGACAGCGGGCTGCCGGCGATCGTCACCCGCACCGACGAGGGCCTGCGCGTTGAGATCGCCGGCGAGATCCGTGAGATCGCACTGCCGCCGGTGGAGGTGATCGAGCTCGGCGGCGACGGCGACAGCCAGCAGATCGTGCTGAAGCGTCACCGTGTCGATGGCGCCGCCATCGGCGGCGATACGCCGCGCGAGGTGCGGGTGGTGCGCCATGTGCGCAGCGGTGATGAGGTCGACTCCGCTGAGCTGGATGCCCTGATCGCCGAGGCCCTCGCCTAGGCCGACGTGGCAGACGGCGAGCCGGGCAAGCTGCGGGTGATCCGCCGTATCGAGCGGCAGCCGGAGGACGGCAGCGGCACGAACTGATACGGGCCAGACCTTTGTTGCCCAGTCCGGCGCTGCACCCCCAGCGCCGGGCTGCTTTTGTTTCCACGCCAACGCTCAGGTCGGTGTCGCTCAGTCGCTTGCTTGCCTCGCCGCTCAGTTTCTCAATCGCGACGCAGACGCAGCGCGCGGCTGAGGTCATCCCACCAGTAGCGGGCGAAGCTGCGCAGCAGGCCGCGCTGCAGATCGATCGGGCGTCCACGCGCCAGCCGCTCCATCTGCTGGTAGTACCAGCCCTGGGTGCCCAGCACATTGATCATCTTCATCAGCAGGATCGGGCTGGCCGGCGAGCGCCAGCCGCGCGCGGCCAGATGCAGGCGCCGCTCGTGCGCGGGCAGGCTGTCGATGCGCCGCTCCAGCAGCTCGCGCGCGCAGTCCGGATCGGTGCAGAACGGCCGCGCCAGGCCGATCACATCCAGCGCGCCGGACGCCAGCGCGGTCTCCATTCCGGCGCGCGATCGAAAGCCACCGGTGACCATCAGCGGCATCGTCGCCACCGCACGGATCGCCTCGGCATACTCCAGAAAATACGCTTCGCGCACGCGGCTGCTGCTGCGCACCGCGACTGCATCACCGGAGCGCCCGGACACGCCGAGCAGCTGCGGCTGCTCGTAGGTGCCGCCGGAAATCTCCAGCAGGTCGATGCCTTCGGCATTCAGCAGGGCAACCACCTGCAGGCAGTCGGCATGGCTGAAGCCGCCCTTGCGGAAATCGTCGGAATTGAGCTTCACCGACACCGGAAACGCCGGCCCAACGGCCGCACGCGTTGCGCGCACGCACTCGATCAGCAGGCGCGCGCGGTTTTGAAGGCTGCCCCCCCAGCGGTCGTCGCGGCGATTGGTCACCGGCGACAGAAAGCTGCTGATCAGATAGCCGTGGGCGCCGTGCACCTGCACGCCCGTAAAGCCGCAGGTCTTGGCGATCGCGGCCACGGCGGCGAAGCGTTCGATGATGTCGAGGATCTCCGCCTCGCTCAGCGCGCGCGGGGTCTTGTAGTTGCCCAGCAGATCCAGCTTGACCGCCGACGGCCCGACCGGTTGGCGGGTGGCGTAGCGCGGCGACTGCCGGCCGGCGTGGCTGATCTGCATCCACAGCTGCGCGCCGCTGGCGGTGCCGGATTCGGCCCAGGCGCGCAGCCGGCCTCGCGCTTCGACATCGATCGAGGGCGGATGGCGGATATCGATCGCGACATTGCCCGGTCGTTCGATCACGTGACGGTCGACCATCACATTGCCGGTGATGTTCAGGCCGACCCCGCCGGCGCCCCACAGCGCGTACAGACGCGCATGCTCAAGCGTGGCGCGGAGCTGCGCATCGCCCAGGCCTTCGGTCATCGCGGTCTTGCACAGGCGGTTCGGCAGCACCACGCCGCAGGGGAGGGTGAACGGCTCGGCCAAGGCATCAATGGCAGTGCTTGCGCGCAGACTCATGGGCATCCGGGGGCAGAAGATCGTGCCGGAGTATGCCAGCGCCCGCGGGCGATTCAGTCGAAGCAGGGCGCGGCGACCGCCTCGGCGCCGATCGCCTGCAGGCCGGTGCCGATCAGCGCGGGCGCGGCTTCACCGGCAGGCTGCTAGCCGTCGCGCAGTGTGCTGGCGGCGACCTGCAGCCAGCGGAGCTCAAGCTCTGCCGCCGTCTGTGGCCGGCCGAAGAAATAGCCTTGGAACAGCTGGCAGCCGCGTTCGCGCAGCAGGCCGAACTGATCGGCAGTTTCGACACCCTCGGCGATCACATCCAGGCCAAAGCGCTGGCCGATCGCCAGCATCGCTTCGACCAGGGCGGCGTCGTTGGGGTCGGTGGTTATGTCGCGCACGAAGCTCTGATCGATCTTGATCGCATGCACCGGCAGTCGCTTCAGATACGACAGCGAGGAATAGCCGACGCCGAAGTCGTCCACCAGTAGACGGAATCCGGCCGTGCGCAGCCGCTGCAGATTGCAGATGGCGTCTTCGCTGTCGTCGATCACCGCGCCTTCGGTGATCTCCAGCGCCAGGCGCCGGGCTTCCACCCCGCTGTCCTCCAGGCGGGCGGTCAGACGCTCGACGAAATCCGCCTGCTTGAACTGGCGCGGGCTGATATTGATGCTGAGATAGTGCAGATCGCCGAGCAGACCCATCGACTGCCAGCGCACCAGGGTGCTCAGCGCTTCTGCGATCACCCACTCGCCGATCGCGATGATCAAGCCGGATTGTTCGCACAGGGGGATGAACTCGGCCGGCGACACCGCACCACGGCGCGGATGCTGCCAGCGCAGCAGGGCCTCGGCGCCGACGAAGCGACCGTCGGGGTCGACGATCGGCTGATAGTGCAGATTCAGCTGATGCAGATCGATCGCCTCACGCAGATCGGCGTCCATCGCGTGGCGGTACTCGATCCGTGAGACCAGTGCCGGCTGGAACAGCTGGACCAGATTGCGGCCGTCGGCCTTGGCCTGGTACATCGCACTGTCGGCGTGGCGGATCAGGGTTTCGATGTCGTCGCCATCTGTCGGGAACATCGCGATGCCGATGCTGGCGCTGAGCCGGAAGGCTTCTCCCAACACCTGAACCGGCTCGCCGATAATCTCCCGCAGGCCTTCGCCGAAGGCACGCGCTCGGGCGGCAGCCACGCCGGGCGAGCCCTCGAGGCCGACCAGCATGGCGACGAATTCATCGCCGCCCATGCGTGCGATCAGGCTGCCTTCGGGCATCTCCCGGCTCAGCCGCTGGGACAGTTCAATCAGCACCGCGTCGCCGGTGGAATGGCCGCGGGCGTCGTTCAAGTTCTTGAAGTTGTCGAGGTCGATGAACAGCAGTGCGCCATGGCTGTCGCCGTCGCGGTTGGCGTCAAGCTGGCGCTGCAGGCTTTCGATCAGAAAGCGCCGGTTCGGCAGCGCGGTCAGCGCATCGTGGCGGGCCATGAAGGCGGCCGCACTCTCGGCCAGCTCGCGGGCATGGATGTCCACCTGCAGTTCGGTGTTGACCCGCGCCAAGTCGCGATAGGCGGTTTCGAGGTTGGTCCGCATCGCCTCCAACGCGCCGACCACGCGATCGATCTCGTCGTGCGCGCCGCCGGTTTTGCGGCGCTCGATGCGAAAACTGACGTCGGCATTGCGCACGTCGTAACGGCTGGCGGCATCGGCCAGCCGCACCAGATGCCGGGTCACCAGATTGTTCACCACCCACAGCAGGAACAGCGCGATCAGCAGGGTCAACGCGATCTGCGCCAGCGCGCTGCGCAGGGCGCGCTGCAGCAAACGCGACTCGACCGCAGCGGTGTCGAACTCGATGCGCAGCTGCGCCAGCTGCACGGCGGAGCCACCGCGTTGGAAGCTGATCGGGCGTTCCCATACCAGAGCGCTGTGCACGCTGGGGTCGCCGATCCGCAGCGCGCGCTGGCGATCGCCGTCGTCGAAAAAAACCTGGCCCTGCTGCGCCCGCAGCTCCACTGCGCGCACGTCCGGCAAGGACAGTATCCCGCGTAGCAGCACATCCACCTGCGAGCGGTCCAGATTCCACACCGACAGCGCCAGCGCGCTGCCGGTGCTTTCAAGAATCTGCTCGACGCGTTGCTCAAGCAGGCGCAGCTCGGCGCGCCGTTCGATCCAGGTTTGCAGTGCGGACAGCACCACTGCGACCAGCAGGCTGAACAGCACCACGTTCAGCGCCAGCCTGCGGCCCACCCCTGCGGTTGCCACGGATTTGGGTGCGGCGGAAGCAGTGGGGCTCGGCGTCGGCGGATCGCGCATGCTGGCTCGCTCGTGCGTCGGCTGCGGTCCGAGAACTGCGGACGCGCATGGCCTGAAGTAAGGGCAAGCAAGCAAGGCCTGTGCCCGCAGATGCTGAGCTTCCAGGCTGGTTGGGGCGCTTCAGCCCGGTGGTAGTACCCGCGTGCGCCGCATGGCCGGCCAGCGGCCATAGGTCAGGCCGCGCCAGACTGCTTCCATCGGCCCGTAGTTGAAGCTGCGCAGCCACAGCGGTGAAAGCAGCAGCTGGGTGGCGAAGATCACGAATGCGATCTGCACCTGCTGCCAGCGGTCGACCTCGCCATACCAGCCCAGGCCATAGCCGTAGAACAGCAGGCCGCAGAGCAGCGACTGCAGCAGGTAGTTGCTCAACGCCATGCGCCCGGCTGGCGCCAGCAGGCTTAAGCATCGCGCGCCGAGGCGTGTGTTGAACAACAGCACGAAAGCGGCGAGGTAGGCGAGGGCGAGCGGCAGGTTGGCCAGCGCCATCACCCCCGCTGCCAGCAGGGCTCGATCGAACCCGGTCAGCGGATCGAAGTGGCTGCCGATGCCGAGGCTGGCGTTCGCCAGCACACCGCCGATCGCCGCACCGGACAGCAGCAGGCTGACCCAGAAGCCACGGTGCTCGGCGGCGCGGGTGATACGGCCGGAGCGCAGCAGCCAGCCGCCGAGCAGAAACACGCCAAGCGCCATCGGCACCTGGAACATCAGCATCTGCTCGAACATGTAGCCGAAGTAGTCCTGGCCGCGCAGCGCACTGATCTGCAGGTAGCTGCCAGTGGCATAGATCCGCGCGGCCTCGATCCCCTTGGCGGCTTCCTCGACCATGTACGCCTCCACATCGACGCGCGCTTCAGCCGGCATGTAGCCCATCGACCAGCCCATCAGCACCCAGCTCAGCGCCACCAGCAGGTACAGCCCGACGCCGCTGATCCACAGCGCCTTGCCCTGCACCTGCGCGAACGGCAGCAGGCACAGCGCCGTGATCGCATAGGCCAGCAGGATGTCGCCGGGCCACAGCAGCACGATATGCAGCAGTCCGAACACCGCCAGCGCCAGCGTGCGCCGCAAGTAAAGCGCAGTGAACGGCCGATCGCTGCCGGCAAGCCGCGTCTGCAGCAGCGCGAAGCCCATGCCGAACAGCAGCGCGAACAGCACCCAGAACTTGCCCTGCACGAACACATACACGGCCCAGGCGGCCACTCCCGCGGGCCCGCTGGCGTCTTCCATGCCGCTCATGAAGTCCTGCAGCGGGCGGCTGAAGAACTCGATGTTCATCAGCAGAATGCCGAGCAGGGCGAAACCGCGCAGTGCGTCCAGCAGTGCATGTCGCTGTTCGGGGGATCGTGGTGCAGCGGATGTGTCGGACATGAATGAGCGTCGGCTTGGCTGTGCGGCCGGCAGTGTGCCGCAACGGCAGTCACGCGAGGCCACCGCGTGCGAGCATTGCTGTCGCCGTGGTCATCCACGGTCGACCCGGCGGCGCCGGGCTCATTCGTTCAAGCGAGGATTTGCCGATGCCACTGTTTGCCGATGCCCTGGTCGGGCTGATCGCCCTGCTGCACGTGTACATCCTGGTTCTGGAGATGTTCCTGTGGGACACCCCGACCGGCCTGCGTGCGTTCCGGATGACGCCTGAAAAAGCCGCGATAACCAAAGTGCTGGCGGCCAATCAGGGCTTGTACAACGGCTTCCTGGCGGCTGGTCTCGGCTGGGGCCTGTGGCTCGGAGCAGAAGGCTATGCGGTGAAGCTGTTCTTCCTCGGCTGCGTGCTGGTGGCCGGTCTGTACGGCGGGCTGACGGTGGGCCGCAAGATTCTCTACATCCAGGCGGTGCCTGCTGCAGGGGCGATCGCGCTGCTGCTGTTCGCGGTCTGATGACAGCCAGTCCGACCTGCGCCAGCGGTGGCCGCGGAGCGAGCGCTCCGCGGCCACCGGCTTGCATCAGAAGGTGCTGGTGAACTCGATGCCCCACACCCGCGGCTCGTTGACGAAGCCGGTCAGATTGTTGAAGTCGATGCCGCCCACGGCCACCAGCCGGTCGGTGATATTGCGGCCGAACAGGGCCAGCTCGTGCTTGCCGTACTCCCAGCTGTAGGCGACTCGCAGGCCGCCTTCCAGCAGTGACTTGCCGCGGAACTCGGCAGCTTCGTAGAGGAAGAAATTGACCTCGCTGCGGTAGCCCCAGTCGGTGTAGATGTAGATCTCGTCCTCGCCGACCGGAATGCTGTAGCGCGCGGTCACGTTGGCCACGTTCTTCGGCGCCTGCGGCAGCGGATTGCCGTAGATCGACACCGTGCCCGGCGCGCTGCCGGCCGGGTCCAGCACCGTGCAGCCACCGCCGCAGGGAGCGATGGCGAGCCCGCGGTCGCGGATCTCGGTGTCGTTGAAGCTGTAGCCGAAGCTCACCAGCAGCTGCTCGCTGAGGTAGGCGTCGAGGTCGATCTCGATGCCGCGGCCGACCGACTTGTCGGCATTGATCAGGGTGTTGAAGTTGGCGTTGCCGCCGACGGCGGTCAGCTGCTGGTCCTTCACCGTGTAGCTGAACGCCGCGATATTGAAGCGCGCGCCACCATCCAACAATGTCGACTTGTAGCCGAGCTCAAACGAATCCACGGTTTCGGAGTCGGCCACCGAGATCGTATCGCCGAACAGCAGTCGACCCTGGATGCTCGGCGCCCGGAAGCCGCGGGCATAGCGCGCGTACATGCTGCTGTCGGCATCAATGAACCAACTCGCCGACAGGTCGCCGCTCAGGTTGGAATCGCTTGGATTGATGCTGAGCAGCGGGGTGGTGCCAGCACCGATCGGGCTCGCCAGGCGCTGCGCGGTGAAGTCCTTGTCGTCGCGGGTGTAGCGCAGGCCCGCATTGAGCTGCACTGCGTCCGACACCGCGTACTCGGTCGAACCGAACAGCGCCCAGGCCTGGTTGCGCTGGGTCTGCACCGCATAGCCGTTCTGCGCCCCGCTGAAGGTGTTGAAGTTGAAGCTGTCGATGGTGATGTCTTCATCGAACAGGAATACGCCGGCCTGCCAGTCCAGCGTGCCCCAGTCGTTGGACGCGAATCGGAACTCCTGGGTCAGCTGGCGATGCTCGGGCAAGCCGTCGGCAGACTGCGCGTCGAAGGGGATGAAGCCCGGCCCGAACGGCGGCGCGTAGCTGGCGCCAAAGCCGCCGTCGATATCGCCGCGAGAAAAGCTGTCGAGGGTCTCGTAGCCGGTGACCGAGTACAGGGTCACGCGCCCGAGGTCGAAGGACAGCCGCGCGCTGGCGCCCAGGTTGCGCAGCTCGGTTTGGTTGGCGCCATCGATGGCGACCACGCTGCGGCGGAAGTTGTCGACCAGGTCGTTGGTTCCGGGCTTGAACACATTGGCGCGGAACAGCCGCGCGGTGCCGTCAAGGTCACGCAGGTGGATGTTGAAAAGCGCGCGGGTGGCGTCCGAGGGTTCCAACAGCAGCTGCGCGCGGCCGGCGAACTCGCGGTAGCCCTCGTACTGGTCGCTGCGGCGGGTGAAGGCGTTGTCGACCCAGTCGCTGCGGCGCTGGTACAGGCCGGACACACGCGCTGAGGTGGTCTCACCCAAGCCGCCGCCAATCGCGCCCTCGGCATTCACGGTGCCAAAGCGGCCGTAGGAGAGCTGGCCATAGCCGCTGCGATCCTGTGCCGGCTGCACCGACTCGAACTTCAGCACGCCGGCCGGCGTATTGCGGCCGAACAGGCTGCCCTGCGGTCCGCGCAGCAGCTCGATCCGATCCAGGTCGAACAGCGGGAATCCCTTCAGCAGCGGGTTCTCCTGCACCACTTCGTCATAGATCAGCGAGACCGGCTGCGAGGCGTTCAGATCGAAATCGCCGTTGCCAAGACCGCGCACATAGAAGCGTGGAAACGCGCGGCCGAACGAGGACTCGATGTTCAGGCTGGGCAGGCGGAAGGCCAGGAAGCGGATGTCTTCGCCGCCGGAGCCGAGAATATCGAGCTTCTCTGCGCTGACCGTGGTGATCGCCAGCGGGATCTTCTGCGGGTCTTCTGCGCGGCGCTGTGCGGTGACCGTGATGGTGTCGAGCTGAGCAGGATCGGTGGCAGTGTCCTGGGCGCTGACGAGGGCGGGCAGGGCCAGGCTCAGCGCGAGCGACAGCGCGGTCCGGCGGAAGGGCTTCGACATGGGAACCTCGGAAGTTGGGGTGGACGTGTCCGGACGCAGCCTGCGCTTCACGCAGGGTGAGGAAAAACCCAATGCTGCATTGCGGCGTGCAACCAGGGCAAGTAGCAGCATCGCCGATCCGATGTATGCAAATCGCTTGCTCAACGGTGGCGCTCCGGTCGGTGGATGGCGGCGCGGGCCTCGCGGCGGGCAGCGATGATGGCGATGGCGGCGTTGGCGGTTATCATCACCTCGCAGCAGGGGCTGCCGATCAGCACCACGCAGGTCACCATCGGCGCGGTTCTTGGCATCGGCTTCCTGCGCGAGTCTCTGAAAGCCAACTGCGAGCGGATCATCGCCGAGATCGAACAGCACCACAGTGAGAATGGCAGCGAGCAGCACGAGATCGAAGCTTTCCTCAAGGAGCGCGAGGCCGGCTCTCGCACCGACGATTGCAGCTCGCTCGGGGAGATCAGGCAGCGTGGCGAATGCGGCGAAAGCAGTTTTTCAAAGGCTGAGCGAAAAGGTTCGCGCAGGGTGCATTGCGAAGCTCTGGAGCGCACCGTGAAGATGCGGCTGATCGCCGCGTGGATGATCACCGTGCAGGCCACCGCGCTGATCTCGACGACGATGTTCTACACCACGGTCAAAGGCTGATGGACTCAGCCACGCCGACGCTGCATCTGCACTGGCGCGCTTTTGGCGACCCGCATGCCGAGCACTTGCTGCTGGTGCACGGGCTGGGCTCAAGCGGCGCCGACTGGGCCTTTCAGGTCGGCCCGCTGGCCGAGCACTTCCACGTGCTGGTGCCCGACCTTCCCGGTGCAGGCCGCAGCCCTGCACCCACGCAGCATTCGATCGCCGGCTATGCCCGCGCCCTGCTGGCGGCGCTGGACCGTGCCGGCATCGAGCGCGTGCATCTGATGGGATTCTCGCTGGGCGGCGCGGTCGCGCTTGAGCTCGCCCTGCAGGCGCCGGCGCGCGTGCGTCGCCTGATGACCATCAACAGCCTGCCCAGCTACCGCGCCGACACCTGGCGCAAGCGCTGGGAGCTGCACGGCCAACTCAGCCTGGTGCGCGTGCTCGGCCTGCGCAACACCGCCCGGATGGTGGCGACGCGGCTGTTTCCGCATGCGCACCAGGCCGCCATGCGCACGCGCGTGGTCGATGTGTTCGGCATGCAGTCAAAGCAGAACTATCTGCGCCAGGCGCGCGCGCTGGCAGCGTGGTGCGCGCGCGCTCGGCTCGATCAACTCGAAGTCGAAACCCTGGTGCTGGCCGCCGAACACGACTACACCCCACTGGCCGAGAAGCAGGCCTTCGCCAAGCGCATCGGCGCGCAGCTCGTGGTAGTGCGGGGTTCGCGCCACGGCACGCCCTTCGACTCGATCAGCGCGACCAACACGGCAGCACTGGCCTTCTTCCGCGGCCACGCATTGCCTGAGGTGTTGTTCAGCGACAAACCGGAATCCGTGCCGCTGTCGCCGCCGGAGATTCTGGCGGCGCTCCAGTAGCAGAAGCGCGTGAATCAGGCGGATTCGCAATGAGACGTTCGGAGAGTGCACGAACGCCGGCTGCTTGCAGCCTGCTTGAATGGGTCACCTGGTGCCGAAGGGGGGACTCGAACCCCCACTCTGTCGCCAGAAACGGATTTTGAGTCCGCCGCGTCTACCGATTCCGCCACTTCGGCAGGTGACCCACAAGGCCGCGCAGTATAGCAGCGGCGTTGCGTGTGCGTGAGAGCCGCGAACGGTTCAGATCGGTGCGGCCAGGAAGTCTTCGATCAGCGGGCCGAAGCGTTCGAAGTCGACCAGGAAGGCGTCGTGGCCCTGCGGCGATGGCAGGGCGGCGAAGCGGGTGTCGGTGCCGCTGCGGCGCAGGCCTTCGGCGATCTGGGACTGCTGCTCGATCGGGAACAGGATGTCGGTCTCGACCCCGATCACCAGCGCCTGCTGCAGCCGGATGCGGGCGAGGCCGCGCAGCACGTCGCCCTCGCCGTCGCTGCGGCCGTATTCGGCGGTGTCGAACCAGTCCATCGAGCGCGACAGGTACAGGTAGCAGTTGGGGTCGAACTGGCGGATGAAACGGCGGGCGTGGCCTTCGAGGTAGGACTCGACCTGGAATTCGTGGCCGAAAGGGTCGTCCTCGCGCAGTTCGCCATCCAGCCGCACGCGGCCGAAGCGGCCGTGCCATTCGAGCGCGGAGCGATAGGTCAGCACGCCCAGCTTGCGGGCGATGCGCATGCCGGATTCAGGATAGGCATCGTCGCTGTAGTCGCCGTTGTTCCACTGCGGATCAAGCCGGATCGACTCGCGCTGCAGTGAGCGCACGGCAATCGAGAACGGCAGCGCATGCGCCGCGCCGCAGACGTTCAACATGCGGCGGGCCGACAGCGGATGCTGCAGCAGATAGGCCAGCGCGGTCATCCCGCCCATCGAGCAGCCGACCACGGTATCGAGTTGGTGGATGCCGAGGCCATGCACCAGTGCGAACGCGGCGCGTGCGCCATCTTCGATCGAGAGTTCGGGGAAGCTGAGCAGCCAGGGCTGGCCGGTGGCGGGGTCGATCGAGGCGGGGCCACTGCTGCCGCGACAGCTGCCGAGCGAGTTCACGCAGATCACGAACCAGCGTGTGGTGTCGATCGGCTTGCCGGGGCCGAGCATGGCTTCCCACCAGCCGGGTTCGGGATTGTCGGCATGGGCGGCTGCGTGTGCGCTGGGCGAGAGCCCGGTCAGGATCAGCACCGCATTGCTGCGCTCGGCGTCCAACTCGCCCCAGGTTTCATAGGCGAGGCGGCCGCCGTTCAAACAGCCGCCGCGCTTCATCATGAAGGGCGAGGGCAGGTCGAACCAGCGGGTGCCGGGCGGGATGAACTCGGTCACGGCAGCACGCGGTCAATGAGCAGATCGACCTTGCCGATGCCGACGGGCTGGGGATCGAGCAGGCCTTCAAGGTCGCCGCTCTGCGGGGCCGCGTTGCCGCTGGCCGAGATGCGCGCGCCGATGATGACTTCGGTCTGGCTGGACAGATTCATGCCCGCGATCATGCCCATGCTGTTGTCCAGCACCACCGTGGCCGGCAGGGCCGAGGCCGGCATCCGCTGGATTGCCAGCGGCGCGCGCGAGCCCTGCGGTGCGCGCGCGAACACGAACAGCACGGCATCGGTCGGCACCGCCGAGGCGATGGCGGGATCCAGGCTGACATTGACTTCGATACGCGGCCCGGCGACGGCATCGGTCGACGCGCTGGCCGTTGCTGCGGCGGGCGCTGCAGCCGCAGGCGCCGCCAGCATCGGTGGCACTGCTGGCGCGGAGTCGCGCAGCGGCGGCAGGCCGGCCTGGGCGCGGGCGTCATTGATCTGCTTGGTGAGCGCATTGCGTGCCGACGCATCCGCCGGCATGTCGGCCAGCAGGGCTTCCCACAGTTCCACCGCTTCGGCGGGGCGGCCGCCCTGCATCGCCGCAATGCCCAACAGCCAGCGCGCGCGCGGATTTGCGGGATCGCGCGTTTGCGCCTGCTGCAGCAGGGCCAGCGATTCACCGCCGAAGCGACGCTCAGGTGTGGCAAGAGCCTTGGCTTCGGCGTAGTCGATCAGAATCTCGACCTCGTCCGGCGCCAGCGCATGGGCGCGTGCGAGCGCTTTCTCGGCGTCGGCGAAGCGCTCCTGATTGCGTCTTGAGCGGCCCAGCAGCACCCAGCCTTCGATATCGGTGGGTTCGGCCTCCAGCCGGGCTTCAAGCGCGACGATCGCTTCCTCCATGCTGGCGGGTGTCGCTGCCGCGGTCGCGACCGCGGCAGCGGGGTCCAGTGCGTCCGGGTTGCCGACCCACAGATAGAAGCCGACGCTGAGCGCCGGCACCAGCACCGCCAGCAGCAGGATCAGGCTGGCGCCCGCGGGTGCGGCAGCGAGCGGCGCCGGGCCGAGCGCGTTCAAGCGTTGCGCGAGTTCGGCGTCGTCCAAAGCGCCTGCCGCGTGCGCAGCGCGCAGGGCGCGGCGCTTGTCGGCGGCAGGGTCAAGCACGGGCGGTTTCAGCAGGGGACGCAGCACAAAGGCCAGCGCAGCGATGCCGAGCACCGCGGCCAGAATCCAGAACATGGGTTTACCACTCCTCGTCGTTGTCGGGCGCCGGGTTCTTGAGCGCCGCGCTGCGCTTGCGCACGATCACGAATACGGTGATGCCGCCGATCAGCAGCAGCGCCACCGGGCTCAGCCACAGCAGGGCATTGCGGGCATCCAACGGCGGGTTGTAGAGCACAAAGTTGGTGTAACGCTCGGCCAGGAAATCCTTGATCTCCTGATCGGTCTTGCCGTCCTGCATCAGCTGGAACACTTCGCGCCGCAGGTCCTGCGCGATCATCGCGTCGGAGTCGGCCAGCGATTGGTTCTGGCACATCACACAGCGCAGCTGGGCGGCCAGTTTGCGAAAACGGTCTTGCTCGGCCTGATCGCGGAACGGCAGCGGGTCGATGGCCAGCGCCGCCAGGCTGATCAGCAGGCCGAGCAGTCCGGCAAGGATGCGCGTCACGGGGTGGCTCCGGTGGCATTCGCCGCGGCCAGGCGCGGCAGGATCTCGGCTTCGACATCGGCCCAGGTCAGCGGGCCGATGTGCTTGTAGTGGACGTTGCCATCGGCGCCGATCAGGAAGCTCTCCGGCGCGCCGTAGACGCCGTAGTCGATCGCGGTGCGGCCCTCGAAGTCGACCACGATCAGCGCATATGGATCACCGAACTGGGCCAGCCAGCGCAGTGCATCGGCGCGTTCGTCCTTCCAGTTGAAACCGATCACCGGCAGCTGGCCGCTGCGCGCGAGTCGCTCAACCACCGGATGCTCATCGCGGCAGCCCGGGCACCAGCTGCCGAACACGTTGAGCAGGTAGGCGCGACCCTTGAGCTCGCTGCTTTCGACCATGCGATCGGGCTCGTGCAGGCTGGGCAGGCTGAACGCGGGCGCCGGCTTGCCGATCAGCGGCGAGGGGATCTTGTTCGGGTCACGCACCTGCGCCAGCCAGATTCCGGCGGCCAGCAGCACCGCCAGCAGCAGGAAGGCGAGCAGGGGCAGCACGCGCTGGATCATGCGCGGGCACCAGCGGGCTCGCTGCCGACGGCAGCAGTGGGTTGGGGGCTGGCAAGCTGCGGTTCCGCCGCCGGCACGCGGCGGAAGCGGCGGTCGAATGCCACCACTACGCCGGCCAGAACCATGAACAGCGCGCCCAGCCAGATCCAGCGGATGAACGGTTTGACATAGACCCGCACCGACCACGATTCGCCCGTGCCGAGCGGCTCGCCCAGGGCGACGTAGAGGTCGCGGGTGAAGCCCGGGTCGATCGCGGCTTCGGTCATGATCTGGCCGCCGCTGCGGTAGGCGCGCTTTTCTGGATGCAGGGTGGCGATCAGCGTGTCGCCGCTGAACACCTGCACGGTGCCGCGATCGGCCTCGAAGTTCGGGCCTTCGCGATGCGCCACGCCCTGGAACTCGAAGCGGTAGCCGCGCAGCTCGGTGGATTCGCCGCTCTTCAGCGCCAGGTCGCGCTCAATGCTGGTGCTCTCGACCAGCAGTACGCCGGCGACGAACACGCCGATACCGAAATGCCCCAGCACCATGCCAAGCATTTCGGCGGTGAAGCGGCGGCCGGTGCTGGCGCTGCGAATGCGCTGCCAGACGAAGGCAAGCGTGCCGACCATGACCCAGGTCGCGCCGGCCACGCCGGCCCAGGCCTTGAGCCCACCGTCGTCCATGAAGAACACTGCCAGCGCGGTCGTCAGCACGGTGGCCGAAAGGCCGATCTTGATCAGCGGCACAAAGCGGCCGACGTACTCCTGCTGCCAGCGCGCGAACGGGCCGAACGGCATCAGCGCGATCACCGGCACCATCAGCGCCGTGAACAGCAGGTTGAAGTAGGGCGGGCCGACCGACATCTTGCCGAGGTTCAACGCGTCGGCGAACAGCGGATACAGGGTGCCGATCAGCACCATCGCCGCCGCGGCGGAAAACAGCAGATTGTTCAGCAGCAGCAGGGTATCGCGCGACAGCGGGGCCGAGGGTTTGCCGCGCTCGATGCCGCCCGAGCGAAGCGCGTACAGCAGCAGCGAGCCGCCGACCACCACCAGCAGGAAGATCAGGATGAATACGCCGCGCTCGGGGTCGGAGGCGAAGGCATGCACCGAGGTCAGCACGCCCGAGCGGACCAGGAATGCGCCCAGCAGGGACAGCGAGAACGCAGCGATCGCCAGCAACAGGGTCCAGCCGGCGAAGCTGCCGCGCTTCTCGGTGACTGCCTGCGAGTGTATCAGCGCAGTGCCGACCAGCCAGGGCATGAAACTGGCGTTCTCGACCGGGTCCCAGAACCACCAGCCGCCCCAGCCGAGTTCGTAATAGGCCCACCAGCTGCCGAGGCCGATGCCGAGGGTGAGAAAGGACCAGGCGACATTGGTCCACGGCCGACTCCAGCGCACCCAGTTGGCGTCGAGCTTGCCGCCGAGCAGGGCAGCGATCGCGAACGCGAACGCCACAGCAAAGCCGACATAGCCGGCATAGAGCATCGGCGGGTGGATGATCAGGCCGGGGTCTTGCAGCAGCGGGTTGAGGTCTCGGCCCTCCAGCGGCGCCGGCAGCAGGCGCTCGAACGGGTTGGAGGTGATCAGGGTGAACAGAAGGAAGCCGACGCTGACCCAGCCCATCACCGCCAGCACGCGGGCGACGACCTGCAGCGGCAGGCTGCGGCTGAAGGCGGCGACTGCAATTGTCCAGGCAGACAGGATCAGCACCCACAGCAGCAGCGAGCCCTCGTGCGCGCCCCAGACCGCCGAGATCCGGTACAGCATTGGCAGCAGGGTGTTGGAGTTCTGCGCCACGTAGGCGACCGAGAAATCCTGCTGTACGAAGGCGGCGGTCAAAGCCAGGTAGGCGATGAACAGAAACACGAACTGGCCGTAGGCGGTCGAGCGTGCGGTGGCCATCATGCCGGTGTGGCCGCGCCAGGCGCCGTACAGCGGCAATGAGGACTGCACCAGCGCAAGTACCAGGGCCAGCACCAGGGCGAAATTACCAAGCTCGGGATACATGAGTTGCTGCCTGTGGGTTCGGGAGCACGCGGGCCGCGTTAGTCGATGTCGGCCGCGGCAAGCAAAGAGACTTACGGAGCGCCGCTGCCTGCGGCGGCCTGCGGCGTGATCGCTTGGTCAGCCCCGGTGGGCGTTTCCAACGGCTGGTTTGCCTGATCCTTGAGCTGCTGGGCCCGCGCGATCCGTGCCTGGGTCATCTTGTCGGCGACCTCGGCCGGCATATAGGTTTCGTCATGCTTGGCCAGCACCTGATCGGCTATGAAGATGTTCTCTTCGATCCGACCTTTGGCGATCACGCTCTGGCCTTCACGGAACAGATCGGGCAGCACGCCGCGGTAGATCACCGGGTACTCGGCCTCGCGGTCGGTCACGGTGAAGCGATACTCAACCTCGCGGGTGGCCTCGACCCGGCCGCTCTGGATGCTCTCTTCGAGCACCACGCCACCGATGCGGAACACACCTGTCGCTGGCGCTTCGCCAGCGATCACCTCAGACGGCGAATGCAGGTAGTTGATGTTCGACTGCAGAGCCAGCGCGATCAGACTGCCGGCAACCATGCCGGCGCCGAGAATCAGGCTGGCGACGATCAAGCGACGCTTGCGGACGGAGTTCATGGCGGTGCGCTCAGGGGACGGGGTTTTCAGCGGTGGTTGCAGCACGTGCGGCCTCGCGGCGGCTGCGCAGGGCAAGCTCGCGTTTCAGGCGTGCCAAGCGCAGGGCAGGCAGCAGAAGGTCCCAAAGCAGGAAGCCGAGGAACAGGCCGTAACAGGTCCAGACATGGGCGGCGTACTCGCCGAGATCCAGCAGTTCGCTCATCCCGCACCGCCCAGGGCGCGTCGCACCCACTCTTTGTTGCGTTCAGCATCGGCGATCGCGAAGCGGGTCCGCGCCAGCAGCGAAGCGAGGAACCACAGCTTGGTGCCGAAGGCGAGCGCGATTAGCGGCGCCAGCATGCTCGGGTCCATGGTTGATTCTCCAAACAGCTTGATGGTGGCACCCTGGTGCAGGGTGTTCCACCACTTCACCGAGAAATGCACGATCGGCACGTTGACGAAGCCGATCAGGGCCAGAAAACAGGCTGCACGCGCGGCGGCGCGGCGGTCCTCGATGGCGGCATACAGGCCCATCACGCCGAGATACAGAAACAGCAGCACCAGCTCAGAAGTCAGACGTGCGTCCCAAGTCCACCAGGTGCCCCACATCGGCTTGCCCCAGATCGCGCCGGTCAGAAGAGTGATGGCCGTGAAGGCGGCCCCGATCGGCGCGCAGTTCATCGCCAGCTGCTCGGAGAGCTTGATCCGCCAGACCAGGGCGATGAAGGCATTGATCGACATCACGCCGTAGATGAACAAGCTCATCCACGCAGCCGGCACGTGCACGAACAGAATCCGGAAAGTGTCGCCCTGCTGGTAGTCGGCGGGAACCTCGAACAGGCCGGCCCAGCAGCCCCACAGGATCATCGGTATCGCGACGCCGTACAGCCAAGGCAGGCAGCGCCCGGCGAAGGCATAAAAGTTGGGCGGCGAGCCCATCGTGTGGAACCACAGCAGCACGGGATTCATGTCATCGCGATCCGAAGCGCGGTCGCCGTGGCCAGCGGCGCCAGGATAGTCAGCAGGGCGAGGCCCGCACCCAGCAACAAGAGGGCGCCCTGATACGACAGGCCTTGCGCCGCCGCCGCCACGCATCCCGCACCGAGAATCAGAATCGGCACGTACAGGGGCAGGGCCAGAAGCGCAAGGAGCATACCAGAGCGTCGCATGCCGACAGTCAAGGCCACCACCACGCCACCGACCAGACTGAGCAGTGGCGTACCGATCAGCAGGGAGTACATCAGCACCGGCAGCAGGCCTTCACGCAGGTACAGCAGTTCGGCCAGCAGTGGGGCTGCGATGAGCAGCGGCAGCGCGGTGGTCAGCCAGTGCACCAGTACCTTGCCGAACAACATCAGCGCCAGTGGCTGCGGTGCCAGCAGCAGCATTTCCAGGCTGCCGTCCTCAAGATCGCTGCGGAACATCGTGTCCAGCGACAGCAGCCCGGCCAGCAGCACGGCGACCCAGACCACGCCGGGCGCGATCAGGCTCAGAGTGGCCTTTTCGGGACCGATTGCGAGCGGAAACAAGGTGGCGACCAGCAGTGCGAACACCACCGGGTTCAGCGCATCGCCGCGGCGTCGCCATACCAGCAGCAGGTCGCGGCGCAGCAGGGCGCCGAAAGCGGTAAGGGCGGAGGACTCAACCATGGGTGGGCTCCTCGGCGGCATTCGCGGCCTCGGTCTGCGGATCAAGGCTGAGGGTGCGGGTGCGCACCGCACCGGTGGCATACGCGCCGTGGCTGGTGATCAGCGCCGCACCGCCGCGGCCCAGGTGATGGGCCACCAGTCGGTTGACCAGATCGATGCCTTCCAGATCGAGATTGGCGTAGGGCTCGTCCAGCAGCCACAGTCGTGAGGGCACCAGCAGCAGCCGCGCCAGCGCGAGCCGCTTCTTCTGCCCGGCCGAGAGCTGGCGCGCCGGGCTGTCCTCGAACCCAGCAAGTCCCACGGCCGCCAGCGCACTGACCGGCGAAATCCCCTGGCGCTGGCCGAACAGGCCGCGCGCGAAGCGCAGATTCTCCTCCGCCGTCAGCTCGCCCTTGTGCCCGAGAAGGTGCCCGAGCAGGGCACAGGCGCGCGATATCGCCTCGCGGTCGGCCGGTTCGCCGTCGATCGTCACCGTGCCGGCCTGTGCTGACAGCAGGCCTGCCAGCACACGCAGCAGGGTGGTCTTGCCGCGCCCGTTGGCGCCGTGCACCAGCACCGCCTCGCCGGCGTCGACGTGGAAATCGAGCGGGCCGAAAATCGGCTCGTCATTGCGTGCAAAGGCCAGCCCGCGCACTTCGAGCAAGGGCGGCGGGGCCGGGTGGTCAGGCGATCGTTCAAGGGAAGGCGGAGTCATCAGGGCGCCGATGCTACCGGTGGCAGACGAAAGCGTCGATGCGCGGCGTCATTGCAGAGCGCCTGCAGATGTGAAGCAGCCCGCGGTTTGGTCAAGCGTGTACCGCCCGTCGCCGCCGAACGGTTGTGTGGTGCTTGATCAGGCCCGCTGCGCGGCGACGATTCAGCCGCGCACCCGCACCCGCACCGCTTCACACCAGCGCTCCGCCATCGCCGGCGAGGTCACGCAGACGGCGCGCTCAGTCGCCACGCGCACCGCGCGCTCCAGCAGCTGGATATCGGCCTCGTGCTGGCGCGCTACATGCGGATCCTCAAAAAACACCACGCGCTGGCAGCGGTCAGCCAGCACCAGTTCGGCGATCTGCGCGTCGCCGCCCAGCGGGCCGCTCTGGTAGCGGTCGGCCCAGGCTTGATCCGCCGGCCAGCCCTTGGACTGGGCGAGCTGATTCAGCCGACCGCCAGTGGTACCGGTGGCGATGCGCCGCTTGAAGCGGCTGAGCAGATCGAAGTGCCGATCGGCGAAATCGTCCATCAGCGCCTTGCGCGAGTCGTGAGCGATCAGGGCGACAGTCTGCTGCTCGAAGTCGAACACCGGGTCGGCCTGAGCGGTGGCACCGAGGCCCGCCAGTACGCGCTCGATCTCGACCCACTCGACGGCGCCGGCAAGGGTCGACACGAAAGGCTTGTCGTGGGTCACGCATTGCCGCTTCAGTGCCTGCGCTTCGGGATAGTTGGAGGACGGATCGACCGGGTCCATCAGATAGAACGCGCCGTCCAGCGCGGGCGCGATCTCGGTGCCGCCGGCGATGCCAGAGACCAGTTTCATCAGGCCGCCGTCGCGGCCCATCGGATAGCGGACCAGGCCGGCGTGGTCGGGCAGGGCGCGCCGTGATTCGATCACATCAAAGGTCCGGCCGACTGCGTAAAGGCCCAGCTCCAGTGCGCGGATGCTCTCGCCGGAGCGCTTCAGCCAGCGGAACAGCAATGCGTCCGGGCCCTCGTGGTGGCGGCGATTGGCGGCAAGTCCGAAGCGCAGGGGCATGGCGAAGTCTCGATCGAGGAAGGGTCCGATCGTAGCCGTATCGACGTTGTGTCGTAGCGGCAAACGCGCACGGCCCCGCATTGCGGGGCCGTGTGTTCGCGATCACCGCAGGCGGTGCAGCTCAGCGCCCGCCCAGGCCAATCGATGTTCGCAAACAGCTGAGGGGGACGAGCACCAAAGGCCATGAGGCGCCGTCATGCGGACGCCTCACGGATGGGTTGCAGGACGGCAACTCGTCAGTACGCAACCACGTAGCCGGCGGCGACGGCAGCGGCGCCGACATCGTTGCGCGGATCGTTTTCAAGCCATGAGGTCAAACCCGGGCTCTTCAGGATGTACGCGCCATTGCGGAGACTGGTGAAGTTGCTGTCGTTCTTGTAACCGCCATGAAAGTACGCTGGATTGCGGTACTGGAAGCACAAGTTGGACTTCAACCAGCAGGCGCTGTCGTATCTGATAAAGCCATCACCATCGGTGAACAGATAGCGCGATGTGTAGCCCCTACGCGCCTACACTCCACGAGACAGTGACGCAGCACGTTATCTCTCATTCTAGGGCGGCTTTGTTCGGAGACTCCCATGCCAAAGCCGTTGCGGGTTCGCCCGCCAGAAACATCTTCCGCCGT